>NZ_CBFHWH010000067.1:0-11362 GCF_965659035.1 Aequoribacter sp.
AAATATCTACAACGCCTGGGTATGACGCTAAAACCGCTTTGAGCTCTTCGGCGACTGATTGCAGTTCGATAAAATCACGCCCCAACAGCTCGATATCGATTGCTGCACCGATGCTAAAACTACTGGCTGATATTTTCATCTCGACGAGATCAGGAATGGTGCCCGTGAGTTCGCGCCAACGATTTGCGTAGACGCTGACGGGCGTACCCTTGTAGTCCGACGGCAGGTTGAGATGTATGCCTACCTCGCCAATATTGGTTTGCACGGGGATACCAACCTCAATAGATCCCTTGGGTAATTTTGTTCCGACCGCAGTGTAGACCTTGGAAAAGGAGTCTTGGCCCTCGACTAGAGGAATCGCGTCTAATTCTTCCTTCAGCTGCTGGGCGGAGTCTTCGAGTCGTTGAATCACCGACTGGGTTGTCTCAATCGGCGTCCCCTCGGGCATTACGACCGACGCATAGATGCGAGTGCTTTCAACAGCGGGGAAAAACTGAAATAGAATGCGCCCAGAGAGCAGGGCGCCGAGAGCGATGGTAAGCACCGCAATACCCACGGCAAGGGTCGAGTAACGATACTCGATCGATAGGCGCACCATGGGCTTAAATTTATTCACAGCGAAATTATCAAGGGCATCGGATAGGCGTGTTTGGAATTTTTGCCAGGCGTTTTTTTCTTCCCTCGGCTGAGCCATTCGGCGATGCGCTAAGTGGTGAGGCAGGATCAGTTGTGATTCGAAAATACTGAAAAACAGGGCGATAATAACGACAGCGCCGATAACCAAAAAGAAACCGCCGAGTTCTCCCGGAATGTTCATAATTGGGATAAAAGTCGCCATGGTGGTCAAAACGCCAAATATCACGGGCGTAGAGACTTCGGTTGTGCCATCGACCGCTGCTTGCAAGCGCGGTTTGCCCATTTCCTCATGTGCAAAAATGCGCTCACCTACTACGATGGCATCATCGACCAAAATCCCAATAACTAAAATGAACGCCATGATCGACATGGTGCTGATGGCAATATTGAGGCCGGGAAACACCGCGAGAGTGCCGAGCAAAGCGATCGGTATGCCCGCAGCAACCCATAAGGCAAGTCGAAACTGCAAGAATAACGCGAGTACGATGAGCACCAAGACTAGGCCGCTGCGCGCGTTTTTTACTAGGACCTCTAAACGATCCGTCAAATCAGCCGATTCGTCTTTCCATATTTGTACGTGCATGCCTTCCGGGAGGGTGGGTTCGAGTTCGCCTAAGTAGGCTTTAACCGCGTCTGCTATTTGAATCGTATCTTCTTTGCCCACGCGTGAAACCATGATTGACATGGTTTGCGCACCATTGAATCGCGCACTCATGTCGGCGTCTACAAAGGCATCTCGAACCTTGGCAATTTCTGCGATATTGACACGTCTTCCGTCGCGATCGGCTTTTACGATAATGTCTTCGAATTCTTGCCCTCTGTAGGCTTGACCCTGGGTACGTACCAAGATTTCACCGCTGGGCGTATCCAGGGAGCCGCCGGGTAGGTCTAAGCTGCTGGCGCGAACGGTTTGACCGATTTGCTCTAGGGTCAGATCAAACTGACGGAGATTTTGCTCAGGTACTTCGATTGAAATTTCAAAATCCCTGTTAAAGTTCATGTCAACTTGAGAGACGCCCGGAAGCGCAGCGATATCATCACGTATCGTCTGGGTGAGCGCCTGCAAGCCTAGTTCTGTCGTATCGCCATAGACCACTAAATGCAGCACGTTGGCGGTAACCGTGATTTCTGAGGTGATAGGACGCTCTGTCTCCGCGGGAAAAGAGTCGATGGCGTCCACTTTACTGCGAATGTCATTCGCCACTTTTGTTCGATCCACACCCTCGACCAGCTCAGCTAGAATCGAGCACATTCCCTCGGCGGCTGTGGAGCGAACTGTGTCGACACCTTCAGTACCTTCGAGCGCTTCCTCGACTCGAATGCAAACGGCGGACTCTACCTCCTGCGGTGCGGCTCCCAAGTAGGGTATCCGGATCGATACCGCATCAACCTCCACCTCCGGAAATTCTTCGAGGTATAACTGTGGCAGCGCAAGCGTACCGCCTGCGATTAAAATCATCATGAGTAGGTTGGCGGCAACTCGGTTGTGGATAAACCACGTGATAATTGAGTTCATTGCGCGTCCATCATGACAGGCTCTACACGCATGCCGTCGACAACCGTCCGACCTGCAGAGACGCAAACCAGACTCTCTGGGGTAAGCCCCCCCTGAATGACCACGTCATCGTGCTCGAGCCGGAGAATATCGACGTTCTTCAGCCACAGCTGGTTGTTTTCATCAACCGTCAGAATTCTGTTTCCTGGCGCGAGACTGCTGCGGGGCAAGCGGTAGGCCTGCTGAGGAAATACACCCTCTATTTCTGCTTTTACAAAGAGCCCCAGAGGAAACAGGGTGTTGGGATCGTTGCTATCGATTGGCAAACTCGCTACTGCAAATATTTGTCGAGTGGCGGAGTCAATTTGAGCTTCTGTTCGGATAAGTTCAGCCTCACGGAGCCATTCTTGTCCCGCAAATTCACCACTCAGCGTCACTTTGGGACGTTGCTCTTTGGGAATAATGCCGCGCGTTGAGAACGGTAAATCCAGATAGGCCAATTGATCTCGAGCGATAGGTAAGCGCACCTCATAGACGTCGAGCGCAATGAGCTCAGCTACCCGCTCGCCTCTATTGATGAACTGTCCGACATCGAGTGATTCGCTTTCGATCCGACCGCGGAAGGGCGCCTTGATTTGGGTACGTTTAAGCGCCAATTCAGCCTCTTGCCGCGCCACAAGGGTTGCCTGCTGCTGCGCTTCGGCTCGGGCAAGTTGCAGTTGCGCTTGTTCAAAGGCTTGGGTGCTAATGAGGTTCTGTTCTTCTAGCTCTTGTGCCCGCTTGAAATCGCCTTGGTTAATTTTGAGGTCGATCGCTGCCTGTTGCTCGCTTGCTCGAGCTCGCCGTAGCGCAAGACGAGCATCGGTATCGTCGATAGTAAACAAAACGTCGCCTTGTTCGAATGCGCCGCCGCGTTGGAACCGATCAGAAATGGCGCTAACCCGGCCTGCGACTTCAGCCGCGAGAGTGATGCGGTGCGCCGGTTCAACCGTCCCCTGCGAATCGATGATTAAAGGCTCATCGATCAGCGTAGGGTGAATCACCGATACCTTGGGTGGCACCCGAGCGGGTGGACTATCACTCACTTGATTGGGGTTAAGCACCAACGCTGCCGCCGCTACGACGCCTCCAATCACGATGATCATTGGCAGTAAAATCTTTCGGTTCAAGAGTGTCTCCTTGAGCTTAGCGACGTTTTTTAGGTGGCTGCCGGCGCTTGTTAACGGGGTCAATCCCCGTATGCTGGGTCGCAAATCGCTGCGTATGATCCACTAACGAGCGGTGCCGTTGTGGAGGCTGCCGCGGCGGGACTAAGTGCTGTTTACTATAGCCAATTAAATCTTTTCGACCCATGGCGCGCAGCGTATCCCGCAAAGCAGGCCAATTGTCGGGGTCATGATACCTCAAAAACGCTTTGTGTAAGCGACGTTGACTGAGCTTTTGTACCCGCGCGATTTTTGGACCCGAGCGTCGTACGGGTTTCAGTGGATTGAAGCCCGTGTGGTACATAGCAGTTGCCGTGGCCATTGGCGACGGATAAAAAGTTTGCACCTGATCGGCGCGAAACCCGTTGCGTTTTAGCCAGAGCGCGAGGTTGAGCATGTCTTCGTCTTCGGTGCCCGGGTGGGCAGCAATGAAGTAAGGAATGAGATATTGCTCTTTTCCGGCTTTTTTACTGTACTTGTCAAACAGCTTTTTGAAGCGATCGTAGGTGCCGATGCCGGGTTTCATCATGGCAGATAGTGGCCCTTGCTCGGTGTGCTCCGGAGCGATTTTTAAGTAGCCGCCGACATGGTGTGTCACGAGTTCTTCAACGTATTCGGGCGTTTCAACCGCGATGTCGTAACGCAGCCCAGAGGCAATCAACACTTTCTTGACTCCCGGGATGTCGCGCGCTTTTCGATAGAGCTGGATCAAAGGTGTCTGGTCGGTGTTTAGATTTTTGCAAATACCCGGGAATACGCAGCTCAGCTTTCGACACGATGCCTCGATTTTGGGGTCCTTGCAGGCGAGGCGCCACATGTTAGCCGTGGGGCCACCTAAATCGGAAATGACGCCCGTAAACGCCTTGCTGGTGTCTCTGATTTTCTCGATTTCTTTAAGTATTGATTCCTCTGACCGATTCTGAATGATTCGGCCCTCATGCTCTGTAATTGAGCAAAAGGTACATCCGCCGAAGCAGCCCCGCATGATGTTCACTGAATGTTGGATCATTTCGAACGCCGGAATCTTCGCTGCACCGTAACTTGGATGGGTTGCGCGCTGATAAGGCAGTTCGAATACCCAATCCAGTTCTTCCGTTGTCAACGGTATTGGAGGAGGGGTTATCCAGACTTCGGTATCGCCGTGTTGCTGAACTAGCGGTCTGGCGTTGTGAGGGTTAGTCTCCTTGTGAAGCACCCTTGAGGCGTGTGCATACAGCGCGGGGTCGTTGCTGACTTGCTCGTAACTGGGAATGCGAATTACGGTAGCAAGATCACGGTGTTTCGGATCGAGCAGCTGAACCACTTGGGTTTGCGTATCCTTACTGTCACAGGTTTCTTCGGTCACCATTTCATAGGGGTTCGGTTGGGCGTCGACCGGGCCGACAACATCGATGGTCGATGAATCCACTAAGGTATAATTTGACGGAATGCTTTTGGTCTTGAATGCGATGCCGCGTATGTCGCGAATAGACTCTACCGAGTCGCCACGACTGAGTCTGTGCGCCACCTCGCAAATCGCGCGTTCGGCATTGCCAAACAAAAGAAGGTCTGCGCGGCTGTCCATGAGGACCGAACGACGTATTTTTTCACTCCAGTAATCATAATGAGCGATGCGGCGGAGACTCGCCTCGATGCCACCAATAATAATCGGTGAGTCTTTAAACGCCTCGCGCACGCGTTGGCTGTAGACAATAACCGCTCTGTCGGGACGATGATCGGGCTTGCCATCTGGCGTGTAAGCATCGTCGTTACGCCGTTTTCGGTCTGCGGTATAGCGATTGATCATCGAATCCATGTTGCCTGCAGCTACGCCGAAGAACAGTGTGGGTTGCCCTAGTCGTTTGAAATCTTCGCAATTGTGCCAGTTAGGTTGAGCGATGATCCCCACGCGAAAGCCTTGCGTTTCCAGAACTCGTCCAATAACGGCCATCCCGAAGCTCGGATGATCGACATAGGCGTCACCGGTTACGATAATAATATCGCAAGCGTCCCAACCCAGTTGGTCCATCTCGGCGCGAGTTGTCGGTAGGAAGGGAGCTGGTCCGAGGCATTCGGCCCAATATTTTGGATAGTCAAACAGAGCGGTTGGCATAATTTTTCAGATCTACAGGTTAACACTAAGTATAAACTAGATCGCATTAAGAAACAGTGAGTTGCCTCGTTCAATGAGGCAATAAGGCACCGCAATATTTACAATATTCTGCGTCCCCGTCATGCCCACTTCGGTTGCAGTGCTCACACGAGCGAAAGTCTCGCTGCCGGCGCATCTCGTGTGTCAGCTCCGCCGTGATAATGCCAGTGGGTACGGCGATTATTGCATAACCCGTCAGCATTCCAAGTGCGGCGATGGCTCGACCTATTGCGGTCATAGGCACCAAGTCGCCGTACCCTACCGTTGTCACCGTCACGATTGCCCAGTATATGCTCTCGGGAATCGTGTTGAATCCATGTTCGGGCCCTTCAACGACGTAAAGCAGACACCCATAGACTGTCGTTATGACCATCATCATTGAAAAGAAAACAAAAATTTTCCGCCTCGAGCGCCGCAGTGCTTCAAGTAACACGGTGGACTCACGGACGTAGGGCAGCAATCGTAAAATCCTAAATATGCGAAGAATCCGCAGCACCCTCAGAATGAGAAGCGGAGCCGCTTGAGGCACGATGATCGCAAGGTAGGTGGGGAGCACCGACAATACATCAACGACACCAAAGCCGCTGGTGACGTAGGCCCTCGGGTTGGGGCTACACCAAATTCTAATGAGGTACTCAACACTAAAAAAGAGCGTGAATCCCCATTCGATTTGCCAAAACAGATAGCCGTATTGTGCGTGCAATTCGGGTATCGAATCGGCAATCACGACCCCGACACTGATTAAGATCGCCATGATCAGTACGACATCGAAAGCTTTACCTGCAGTGCTCTCGGTACCAAAAATAATGTCAAAGGCCTGCTGCTTTCGTCTGGAGACTGAGCCTGTCATGGTGTGCTCACTGAGGCTTCGCGTAAAATTGAATTCAGCGTTGTTTCAAGTTTGGCGAGCAGTATAGGTTGTGCAGCCGCGGTTGGGTGAATGCCGTCGTTTTGCATAAGGTCCGGACTCAAGGCGACATCTTCAAGAATGAAAGGCGTTAAGGTCGCTTCTTGCGTCGCCGCGACTTGCGCGAAAGTCTCATAAAAGCGGCGAGTGTAGGCTTCGCCATAATTCGGTGGAATCTGCATCGGAACCAGCGCGACCTTGGCTCCCGCCGCTTGACTAAGCTTGATGAGCTGGGTCAGATTTTGTTTTAACTGACTCAGCGGATATCCTCGAAGGCCATCGTTGCCCCCCAACTCAATCACGACAACGTCGGGTTGATGCTGGGCAAGTAGCGCGGGTAGGCGCGCCAACCCTCCGGCCGTGGTTTCGCCGCTAATGCTGGCATTGATGATTTGCGCGCGGTCTTGTAGGCTTTGCGCCCACAAGTGCACCCAACCTTGTTCTATGTTCATGCCATAGGCGGCGCTGATGCTGTCCCCTAAAATCAGGACTTTTCCTGGCTCTCGCGCCTGAGCAAGTAGCGGCAACAACAATCCGATCAGGATGCCAACACGTAGGTAACGGACTACGGAGAAATTCTTTATGCTTGTTGCAGATAAACTTTTCAAAACGGTGGCTCTCGGCGATCAAACAATCCCGATCTTGAAAGGGATTGACTTAGAAATCAAGCCAGGCGAGTCAATTGCGATTTTGGGTGCCTCGGGTTCCGGGAAATCGACTTTGCTGGGATTGCTAGCGGGTTTAGATACGCCAACGAGCGGCCGTGTACGCCACTCGACTTTTGCGGTAAGTGAGGCCGATGAAGATGCTCGAGCAATTTGGAGGGGGCAAGAAGTTGGGTTTGTATTTCAGAGTTTTCAGCTATTGCCATCGTTAACTGCGTTGGACAACGTCGCTCTGCCCGCACAGCTTGCTGGACGCAGTGCGGCGCAGGCGCAAGCGTTGGCGATGCATCAATTACAACAGGTCGGTTTAGAAGAGCGGGTTAGGCATTTTCCCAAGCAGCTGTCGGGCGGCGAGCAACAGCGAGTGGCTATTGCTCGCGCTTTTGTGACTCACCCTAACGTACTATTTGCTGACGAGCCCACGGGGAATTTAGACGAGTCCACCGGTGCGTACGTCGCGGACTTGCTTTTTTCAATGACTGAATCACAGGGTAAAACACTTGTTTTGGTGACGCATGACCCGGACCTGGCGGGCCGGTGTCAGCGTTTGGTTCGGATCCAGAATGGGCTGCTAGAGGCTGTCGAGTAATGTCTTCGTTATGGTGGTTTGCGCGTGAATGGCGCGCCGGTGAACTGCACGTACTGATTGCTTCGCTCGCGTTGGCTGTTGCGATGGTCAGCGGTATTAGTTTGTTCACCGACCGTCTAACCTTGAGGCTCGTTGGCGAGAGTACGCAATTTTTAGCGGCGGATACCGTGTTCGACGCGAGAGAAGTGCTTGATCAAGGCGAGTGGTCACCTAAGCTCAGTGATAACGTTGAGGTGGCCCAAACATTGACTTTTGCCACTATGGTACAGGCGGGAGAAGATGGTTTTGCCCTTGTCTCAGCGAAAGCGGTAAGCAGTAAATACCCTCTGCGAGGTAGCCTTAAAACCAGTGCGACGCCTTTTGGTGATCTGATTGCTGCGGATACGGTGCCTGAAGTAGGAGAGGTGTGGCTCGCGCCCAGGCTCTTCCCCTTGTTGGGTGTCGCACTTGGGGACTCAATCACTTTGGGTAAGGCGTCGTTAACAGTTGGAGGTATTATTCGCTCCGAACCTGACGCGGGTGGTTCGATGTTTGACAGCGCCCCACGGGTTTTAATGCGCTTTGAGGACATTGCGGTGACCGGCGTCGTGCAAGCCGCCAGCAGAGTTTCGTATCGACTGCTATTGGCTGGGCCCGAGGATGCTGTAAAAGATACACGTGAACGGCTAGAAACCTATTACCAGGAGCGCGTCAGGGTGCGAAGTATCGACGAATCGCAACCCAGTGTTGCACAGGCCTTGGATAGGGCGGAGCGATTCTTGCTACTCGCGGGCAGTGTCGGTGTCCTACTTTCTGGGGTCGCAATGCTGATGGCGGCTCGACGGTTTGGTGAACGTCATTTTGCGTATGTTGCCGTTCTGAAAACACTTGGGGCGACTCGGTTTAAAATTCTGAGTCTCTACATCGGTTTACTGTCAGTAGTCTCTGCCTGCGCCTTAGCGATTGGATTCGCCTTGGCGCTAGGACTCGAAATCACTGCGAGCTATATACTCAAGGATTTGATCACCTCCTCGACTGACGTGGCGTACCCGCTACGTCCTTTCGGCGTTGGTTTGATCACTCTGGCGGTTTGTATTACGTCATTTATCGGTCCGAGCTTTATACGACTGGCGGGCGCAAGCCCTTTGCGCGTTTTGCGACAAGAGTTGACTTTATTCGCAGGCTTGGCGCCAACTGACGTAGTTCTGGCTGTAGGTGGGTTGCTGTTTCTCACCCAGTTTTATACCGGCAATTGGATTCTAACAGGCTCTTTGTTGCTGGCCTTATCGATGATCATTGTCATCGGGCTTTTGGTCTCGTCTTTGGTGTTCAAACGTGTGGTGGGTGCCTTACCATCTGGCTCAGCAATGTGGCGACTCGCGAGCGCCAGTATACAGCGGCACGCGCGTGCCAATGGGTTTAACGTGGTCATGTTTGGCTCAGCAATTATGCTGATGGTCTTGTTGGCGCTCGTGCGAACAAGCTTGATAGAGCAGTGGCAGAATCAACTGCCCGAGGACGCCCCAAATCACTTTGTGGTTAACTTACAGGATGCCGAAGTCTCAGCGTTTGAGCAGTTTTTACAAGACCGAGGTGTGGCAACCCAGGCGTCGTACCCAATGTCAAGGGCACGTTTGATTGGCGTTAATGCGCGCGCTCTTACAGGCAGCGAGGGTCCTGAGCGTCAGCGAGAGACCAATTTTTCCTGGACTGATGCGTTACCCGAGGCCAATACCCTGTTGGCTGGGGAATGGTTTCGAGATGATGAGCGGGCCGAGGTCTCGGTCGAAGAAGAATATGCGCAGCGCAGCGGTATCAGGCTTGGGGACACCCTTCGTTATCGCATTGGCTCCGACGAAATTGATTTGGTGGTGACCAGCTTTAGGGAGGTGGACTGGCAAAGTATGCGTCCAAACTTCTTTGTTTTGGTGGAGCCCAGCGCCTTCCCGCCGGGTGCCTCGACGTATCTCAGTAGTTTCTACCTGCCCTCATCTAAGAAGGTGATGTTGAACGATTTGATAAAGGCCTTCCCAACGCTCACGGTGTTGGAGATCGATGTCATCATCAAGCAGCTACAGGATATCGTAGCAAGCGTCTCCAAAGCGGTAGAAGCCGTGCTGGTGCTGATTGTAGTAGCCGGACTGCTGGTGCTCATTATGGGGGTAACCGGCACACTGTCAGAGCGGACGCACGAGAACGCAGTACTTAAGGTTTTTGGCGCCAAAGCCTCGGGTTTGGCGGCATCGGTGTGGTTGGAATTTGCGGCTATTGGTTACATTGCCGGTTTGCTCGGTGTTGCCGCTGCGGAGATAGCTACCTGGGGTATCTATCACACTATGTTCGAAGGATCATACAGCGGTTTGTGGTGGCTTTGGCTTGTTGTGCCTTTGAGCAGTGCGGCGATAATGTCGTGGGTCGGGTGGTTGAGTTGCCGGCGTAGCGTTCGCGTTGAGCCTATTCATGCCCTTCGGGCATCATAACCTTGCTCGCTGCCGCTACGTGCCGTTGAATTCGCCTTTTCGCCCCGTCGCTGCTCAGCGCGCGTTGGCTAACAGCGAGTCTCCTGCATGCAGTTCAGTAAAGAGCGAACGCTTACGTCCATCTGACGCTCGAGTTCGATATGCTGTTCAAATAGCTCTGGCATGTCAATGACCAAAGTCGCGAGGCCGTGAATGCCAGCCCACGCTGTATTGGTTAGGTAACGAATATCGTCTTCGCGAAAAGAGCCAGACCCGATGCCATTCGCGAGCATGGTTTGTACTAGGTGGTTACACTCTCGTATGCGAGCGTGTAGAGCAGGGTAGTTCAGTGTAGGTTGTAACAAAGGCCCAAACATCAGTTTGAACAGCTGAGGATTGTCGATAGCAAACTGTACGTAGCATCGTGCCGCCTCTCGGACCTGCCGTTCCGCGTTATCATCGATCGAGTCAATTGCGCCGAGTAAGGCTTTGATCAGACGCTGATAACCCCGTTCAGACACCGCCGCTAGCAGAGTATTACGGTCGCTGAAGTGTCGATAGGGTGCGGTTTGTGAAACGCCTGCGTTGCGGGCGAGGGCCCGCAAACTCATGGCCTCGGCGGCTTGTTCGACAATGGCTTGCTCGGCCGAGTCGATCAAGGCTTCGCGCAAGTTACCGTGATGATAACTGCTTGCGGCTGTTGAGCTTGCGGGCATCGGCACTAGCCTAGCAGATGCGCGACCGCGTCGCGCTCTTCAATCAACTCTTGCTCGGTCGCCTGCATTTTTGCGCGCGAGAAATCGTTGATATCAGCGTCCTGAACGATAACCCAATCGCCATTACAGCAGCGGCAAGGGAACGAGTAGATCAAGCCTTCTGCAATGTCGTAGGAACCGTCAGAGTAAACGCCCATCGACACCCAGTCGTCGCCTTCTGTGCCCAAGGCCCACGAACGCATGTGGCCAATGGCTGCGTTCGCTGCAGAGGCCGCTGAAGATGCGCCACGCGCTTTGATGATTGCTGCGCCACGCTGCTGTACTGTAGGAATAAAATCTTCCTCGAACCACGCTTGATCCACCAAGTCGATCGCTGCCTCTCCGTTGACTTTGGCGTTGAATAAATCGGGATATTGTGTCGCTGAGTGGTTGCCCCAGATGGTCATGTTGGTGACGTCGTTCACAGTGGTTCCCGTCTTGATGGCTATCTGCGTCATGGCGCGATTGTGGTCCAAGCGCGTCATGGCGGTAAAGTTGCGGGGGTCAATATCTGGCGCGTTACGTTGGGTGATAAGCGCAT
>NZ_CBFHWH010000068.1:0-11181 GCF_965659035.1 Aequoribacter sp.
TGGTCGAGCAAAGGATGCTTCGGGTTGCTACCCAGATGACGACCGATGCCTCGTTGCCATTCTGCGGTTTTTTCAGAAAACTCACTGCGCAGCGAGTAGGCTCCTGCACCCGAGTGCGTATCGATGTACTTAAATCCCTTGTCTTTGCTGCGCATGTGATCGAGGAGTGCGAGTAAAACAATGTGTTTTAGTAGATCGGCAATGTTGCCAGCGTGGTAGGCGTGTCGGTAGCTAAGCACAAGTGGCGTCTCTGGGTTGGGGCGATAAGTATAAACCCAAATAAATCGATCAGTACGCTTAATTTGCGCGACGCGCTTACTCGGTGGTTAAGGTGTTATCCCTAAAAAACTCAAAAGTTTGTCGTAGGTGCCGGTTAGGTGGCGCGGTGATTGTGATTCTTGTGGCACCATCATTTAATCGTAGTTGATGTGCGTGTAAGAGTAGTCGCGTCTCTCCAAATTGATCTCTGGCCCAACGATTGTAGGTGCCTTTACCGTAGCGTACGTCACCAATAATGGGGTGATTGATGTGCTTAAGGTGTTGTCGCAATTGGTGACGCCTGCCGGTAAGGGGGCTTAGTTGGAGTAGCGAGAATCGACTCATTTCATAACGATCTATTTTTATATTTATCAGATATTTGCTGATCATTTTGAATGTGGTTTCTGATTCTTTTCTGGGGCTGTCGGGGGCGCTATCGGGGTCGCGTAATGGGTGGTCTATTGTGCCCTCTGAATTGGGCCAGCCTCGCACCAAAGCGAGGTAGTCTTTGTTTACGGCATCGGTATGCCAGGCCTCACTCCAATGGCGTGCGACCTCGGGTGATTTTGCAAAGGCTAAAACACCGGAGGTGGCTTTATCCAGTCGATGCAAAGGGTAGACACGTTGTCCAATATAGTCGCGTACCCACTGCAGAGCAAAGACGGTTTCGTGCGCATCGAGCTTGGTTCGATGCACTAACATGCCGGGTGGTTTGTTAATAGCAACGAGATTGTCATCGCTATAAATGACCTCCGGAATTTCCAAGGTTGGATCCATTTTTTAAGCCTTTGGTGTGTTCTAAAAGCGAATCGAGCCCGTCGATCGCCACCGGATAGTGACGGATTGTCGCAAATAATGAGTATAGCGGCGACGTGTTTTACCCAGCTGGGACCCGCTTTATGTTTGTCACGGTGCAAGCGTATTTGAGTCCCTCCGCGTTCTGAGCCCATTCAGTTTGTCAGTCGGCAAGGTGTAAACCAAATCTGTGGCAGCAATCTTTACTACACACGGCCTATATACCTATGGTTGGTTGTGACATAGCCTTACAGACCTCAAGCAGAGCAATAAGAGAGAGGGTCATGTTTTACGGTTGGATATTAGCGGGTGTTGCTTTTTTACTTCTGATGCTAAGCAACGGCGCAATTATGTACAGTTACAGTGTCGTTGCGGTCCCAATAGGGCTTGAATTCGAAGCCAGTCGCACTGCGATGATGCTGGGTATTACCGTAATGACCTTGTGCGGCGGTATTGTTTCTCCTTGGTTTGGCAGTTTGGTCGATCGTTGGAGCCTAAAAGGCATGATGTTGCTGGGTGCCTTGGGTATGTCGCTGGGTTATGTCGCTCTATCCTTGACCACTGCGACGTGGCAGGTGCCATTAGTCTATGGCGCGTTGATGATGTTGGGCACCAACTTGCTGGGACCTCTAACGACCTCGACGTTGCTGGCTCGCTGGTTCACTAAGAAACGTGGTATGGCGCTGGGTATTGCGGCGGTTGGGACCTCCGTGGGCGGTTTTGTCTTCCCGCCCCTTATTCAGGGTTTAATTGACCAACACGAATGGCGCGTAGCCTTGCGCTACTTAGGTGCGGGTTTGTTTCTTGTAGCAGTCCCGGCGGTACTCTTGGTGGTTAACGCGCCGCAGTTGAGAGGTTTGCACGCAGACGGTGCGCCTATGGATCCGGATTTTGTGCCGCCTGTCGCCGCGCCAGTATCTTTTGGTTTGCTGCTAAAAAATCGTAATTTCATTCTAATCGCGATCGTTATGAGCCTCTTATTCGCAACGTACACCGGCGTCATGAGTAATATGGTGCCCTTTGCTATGGGACGTGGTTTGACGGCGGATGAGGGGGCGTTGTTGATCTCAGCGCTCGCGGTGGCAGGCATTGTGGGTAAGCTAGTGTTCGGAGCCGTTGCCGATAAGATCGACTTGCGCTGGGGTCTGGGTGCTTCCATGGCGCTGGTTATCGCGAGTATGTTGGTTTTTGCCTATTTTCAGGGTCTTACTGCCCTGACAGTAGGGAGCGCGTTGATAGGCTTGGCCGCGGGCGGTATGTTGCCGGTATGGGGTGCTTTGCTAGCTGTGCTATTTGGTGCGGCGAACTACGGCCGCGTGATGGGTATGATGAACCCCCTAATCATGCCTTTGACCCTGGCAGGTGCGCCTTTAGCTGGGTTTATTTTTGATCAGACGGGTGCTTATACCGGCGCGTTTTTAACCTTTGCGGGCGCTTTGTGCTTGGGTATTGCGCTGCTGTTTCTGATAAACATGAGCGATCGCGCCGAAGCCTAATGTTGTGAGGATTATGATGGATTCTAAAGTTGCGATTATCACCGGGGCAGGCGGTGGAATTGGTGAAGGCCTAGCGCGGGCATTTGCACGTGAAGGCTACATCGTAGTGGTGGCAGAAATCGATGAGGCCAGCGGGCAAAGGGTAGCAAACTCTTTGGCATCACTGGGCGGTCAGGGGTTGTTTATACCGACCGATATTGCCGATCTGGTGCAAGTAAAAGCTGTGGTTGACGATACGATCGAGCGATTTGGTCGGGTCGATGTGCTAATAAACAATGCTTACCCAACAGGCAAAGGCATGACTTCGGTGGCGGAGATCGATAGGGAGCGCATGCGTCACTCGATGTCGGCAGGGTTTGATGCAGTGCATGTTGCGATGCAGGCGGTGTATCCGACCATGCGAGCTCAGCGGTTTGGCCGCATAATCAATATGTGTTCGCTAAACGGTGTGAATGCTCACGCTGGTACGGTCGATTATAACTGCGCAAAGGAGGCTGTTCGCGCTCTAACCCGAACTGCGGCGGTGGAGTGGGGCAAGGACGGTATTACCTGCAATGCGGTATGCCCTGGTGCTATGAGTAAGGCGTTTAAGCAGCGTATGGCGGAAATGCCCGAAGTATTCGAGAGTATCACCAAGATGATTCCGATGGGTTACAGCGGTGATCCAGAGGAGGATATTGCGCCTTTAGTGCTATTTTTGGCGAGTGAGGGTGGACGTTATGTGACCGGTAATACCATTCACGTCGATGGTGGCGGTCATATCAATGGTGTGCCCTGGAAGCCATAAGTAACAGGGTTGTAGCTAAAAAAACGCCGCTGTCGCGGCGTTTTTTGTGATTGTCTTAACGAGCGTAGGCGGGCATGCCTAAACCGAAGATGGCCACTAGGTCACGCATAACCTCGACCACGCCGCCGCCAAACGTATTAATTTGGCATTTGCGGTATTCTTCCTCGAGATCACCCCACAACACGGCACCCGTGCTGTCGCGTGTGATTACGCTGCCGGCGCCAATCACCTGCATTAGCAAACGATACACATCAATTAATACTTCTGTGCCGTAAGTCTTCATGGCGGAGCTTAGCGCGACGTCGGGTTCGCCGCTTTCCAGGGACCACACCATGCGCCAATTCATTAAGTGCATGGCCTCGAGTTTAGCAAAGGCCTCGCCGAGCAATCGACGATTGCCGTTGTCGTCGGCAGGGCGCCTGCCATCAGCCTGTATCTCTTTAGCCCAGTCCAGCACTTGGTAGTACATTTTGTAGCCGTAAACCCCAAGTGCCGCTAAGCCGACGCGCTCGTGATTGAGCTGCGAGGTAATCATTGGCCAGCCTTGGTTCACGCCGCCACAAATCATGTCGTCGGGGCAAATCACGTTCTCGTAATACGAGACATTGGTGCGAACACCGCCAACCGTATGGATTGGGCTGTAGCTAAAGCCTGGCTGGTCGGTGTCGACCATCATGATCGAAATACCTTTGTGCGGTCTGCTGGCCTCCGGGTCAGTGCGTGCCGCTAACCAGATGTAATCAGCCGCTTCGGCACTGGAGGTATACACTTTGTTGCCGTTAATGACCCAGTGATCGCCTTGCTGTACCGCTGCGGTTTTCAAATTAGCTAGGTCAGTGCCAGCTTCAGCTTCTGAGTAGCCGATGCAAAAATGCAGGTCGCCTGCTGCGATTTTGGGTAGAAAGAATTCTTTATGGGCCTGGGAGCCGTGCGCCATGATGGCAGGCGCCACCGTGTTAATTGTCACGAAGGGGATGGGGGCCCGCGCTAGCTGCGCTTCCTCGAAAAAAATCATTTGGTCGATAGGGCCTCGGCCTTGGCCGCCATACTCTTTTGGCCAGCCTAGCGCTAACCAGCCATCAGTCCCCATAGTTTTGATGACGTGCTTGTAAGCGTCACCGCCTTCGTTGCCGTGAGTTTCGCGCAATAACTCGGGCGTCATCAGGTTGGTGAAGTAGTCGCGAAGGGTGCGTCGTAATTCTTGTTGCTCCGGTGTGTGTTCTAAGCGCATTGTCAATTACTCCGTCAAATGTGGAATCATTATTATTGTAATTGAATTCAGATTCAATATACTGTCATCAATCAAATCGAGTGACACCACATGACGGTTGCAGCGACAACAAAAACAAAAACGAAGCGCGGCGATTTAGCGCGAGAAAAATTAAAGGCGGCTGCCGTGCGCGTTCTAAATCAGACGGGCTTTCATCAAATGCGCATTAAAGACGTGACCCAAGAAGCAGGCGTGGCCACGGGATTGTTTTATCACTACTTCAAAAACTTAGAAAGTTTAGTTCGTGAAGTCATGAGCGAGCATATCGAGCGCTTTGAGGCCACGGCGGATATCGAACGAGATGTCAGCAAAGGTGCGTGGTTGGAACGCATGCGTTCGCACTATCGCTTGGTGGTCCAGACTTATGCAGAAGAACCCGGGGTCATGCGCTGTGTGCAGCAGTTTGCCGCCGATGATCCAGCGTTCCGTGAACATTGGCGCTCGTCGTACAACCAACGAATGGAGCAACTGGTACAGGCTTTCCCTCGGGTGTTTCCCGAGGTGGATATACCTGCAGACGAAGTTCGTTTGCTGGTGTATGCACTTGGAGGTATCGGGCAGGACTTCTTGCACGAGTATTATGTTGAGCAAAATGCCGACCTCAGATCGAGCGAGTATACCCAAGACCAAATAGCCGATTGGCTGGCAGCGCTATTTTATCGAGGACTGTTTGCCAGCAACCCTGCTCGCGAGTCGCTTTCGCATGCACAAATACTGATGGACATTAAAAGGGGAGGTCTATGAGTTTAGACGCTCAGTTACAAGGGTACTTGAATAAAACAGTGGGGCCATTTAAAGGCTGGGACGCTGTGCAGCCCGGTTTGATTCGCCATTGGTGCGAAGCTATGGGAGACAACAACCCCGTATATCGGTCGCGAGAGGCAGCGCTTGCGGCGGGCTATACTGATGTCATTGCTCCTCCAACCATGTTGCAAGCTTGGGGTATGAAAGGTTACAACGAGCGCTTTCCGGAGGGCTCTGATAACGCAAACCCCTTTGAGGTGCTGGTTTTTTTAGAGGCTCAAGGGTATCCAGCGGTTGTTGCTGTTAACTGCGAGCAGGAGTACGGTGAGCCCTTAGCGATTGGTGATAGCGTGCATTTTTACTCTCGTATCGAGGCGATATCTGAGTTAAAAACCACGGCCCTGGGTGAAGGATATTTCGTGACAGAAGTATCGACCTACAAAAACCAACGCGACGAAGTTGTTGGTGTTATGACCTTTCGCGTCTTCAAATTCAAAGCGCATGAGTCTCAGCAAGCTCGCGCCAGCGACAGCCCTCAAAAGCCTACAGCGATAAAACGTATGCGTCCCGTGCGCAACTACGATACCGCCTTTTTTTGGGAAGGCGTTGATCAAGGCGAGCTGCGCATACAGAAATGTACAGGTTGCCAGACCCTGCGGCATCCGCCTGCGCCCATGTGTCCTGCCTGCCAAAGCTTAGAGTGGGACTATTGCATCGCGTCGGGCAAGGGTCACATCTACAGCTACGTTGTGAATCACTACCCCGAGATCCCGCCTTTTGATTACCCCAACCCTGTGGTTTTGGTCGAACTGGAGGAGGGTACTCGTTTGGTGAGTAATTTGGTGGGCACCAAAGCGCGGGATATCAAAATCGGTACCCGAGTCAGGGCAGAGTTTGTCGAAGTTGAGCCAGGTTTTACGCTGCATCAATTTCGCGTAATGGAACAGGAGTAAATTATGGACTACAGCATTGATGCTGATCATCAAACCATCGTTGATCTTGCCGAGAAAATATTCTCAGACCACGCCGGCGACGCCTACATTACGTCGGGCACACAAGGGGTTGATGCGCAGCTGTGGCAACTTTGCGCTGAAGCCGGTTTTATTGGCTTAGACATGCCCGAAAACCTGGGCGGTTCAGAACTTGGCTTCTCGGCTTTGTGTCGTGTGTTAAAGGCCTTAGGCGCAATTACCGCGCCCATTCCCTTGTTAAACACCGCGGTGGGCGCCTACGCGCTCGCTCATTCAGGGTTTGCGTCGCAGCTTGAGAGTATCGCCAATGGGCATGGACATATTGCGATCTCGTTGAATGAGGGCTTGCGCATCGAAGGGGATAGAATTGTTGGTAGCGTTAATGCCGTTGCCTACGCAGACTCAGCACGGTTTGTTGTGCTTGGTTGCGCGGGTAAAGTGTTGATCGTCGAGCAAGAGCAGTCCGGCGTAACAACTCAAATACAAACGCTGTCGAGCGGTCAACCCGCGGCACTGGTGTTCATTGATATCGCGCTGGAAGATGCGGTGCTCGTCGATGCGATAGCCGACTTGCAGAGTCGATTACAAACGGCTACTGCCTGGCAGTTGTACGGCGTGCTGGAAGAAGCGCTGCGCCGCACAGCGCGATACACATCAGAGCGCAAGCAGTTCGGCAAACCCATTGCGACCTTCCAAGCGGTGGCGCATCGAGCGGCCAATGCTTACATCGATTTAGAGTGTTTAAAAGGCTCGGCCGAGCAAGCATCATGGCTCATCGACGAGCAACGCCCAGCCGAACTGGCTGCCGGCATGGCCTACTGGTGGGCTTGCGAGGCAGCGCATCGTGTGGTGCACAGTACCCAGCACTTACACGGCGGCATGGGGGCCGATCTGACCTATCCCATTCATCGTTTTTTTGTGCGGGCTAAAGAGCTCGAGTTTAGTCTGGGCGGAGCCTCAAAGGTCATCGATATCGTCGGGCAACAGCTGGTCGATCAAGCGCCAGAAACGCGGAGGCTGGTATGCTAATTCACATCGGCGATGAGCTGCCACAGCTCAGCTTAGAAATCACCCCTGGATTGATCGTCGCGGGCGCTATCGCCAGTCGTGATTATCAAAACGTGCACCACGATAAAGACGCGGCACAAGCGCTGGGGTCGCCGGATATTTTCATGAATATTCTCACGACCAATGGCTTAGTCGGTCGCTTTGTGACCGATTGGGCTGGCCCATTAGCGCGCTTGAAAAAAGTCTCGATCCGCTTAGGCGTGCCCAATTATCCCGGCGATACGATGGTGTTGTCTGGTGATGTACTTGCCTGGGATCCAACCTCAGGTGAGTGTCAGGTGAGTGTGAAGGGTAAGAATGGCTTGGGTTACCACGTGACGGGTACCGTCGATTTGGCCTTTCCGCAGGAGTAAGACATGGCACGTGATTTTTTAAGAAATAAAGCCGCTATCGTTGGCTTAGGTGCTACCGAGTTCTCTAAAGATTCAGGACGCACCGAGATCCAGCTCGGCGTCGAGGCCATTATGTCTGCGTTGAACGACGCCGGTATTGACCCTGCCGATGTTGACGGTATGGCCACCTATACCATGGACAATAACCCTGAAATTGAGCTGCATCGTCTTATTGGTGGGCGCGAACTTAAATTCTTCTCACGCGCGCACTATGGCGGTGGTGCGGCGTGCGCGCCCGTCATGCACGCGGCAATGGCTGTGGCAACAGGTGTTGCCGACGTGGTGGTCGTGTATCGGGCGATGAACGAGCGTTCTGGCTTTCGTTTTGGCCAAGGTGGTCTTTTAACGGAAGACCCCAACGCCTTCGAAACCGTCGATTTTGGCTGGTATTTCCCGCATGGGTTAATGACTCCGGCGTCTTGGGTGGCGATGTTTGCGCAACGCTATTTGCACGAGACTGAGGCCAGTAGCGAAGATTTTGGGCGAATCGCGGTCGGTGCTCGAGACTTCGCCAGTACCAATCCTGCGGCGTGGTTTTATCAAAAGCCGTTAACACTAGAAGAGCACCAAGCGGCAAAGTGGGTGGCTGAACCCCTGCGTTTGTTCGACTGCTGCCAAGAAAGCGATGGTGCTGTGGCTATGGTGATCGTGTCGGCTGAACGCGCTAGAGATTTGCAGCAAACGCCGGTCATGATTCGTGGCGCAGCGCAGGGCGCGAAAGATCAACAGCGCATGATGACGTCGTTTTATCGCGATAGCTTGATGGATTTGCCTGAAATGCAGTGCGTCGCTGACGGCCTGTACTCGATGTCTGGCCTGGGTCCTGACGATATTCAGACCGCGGTTTTGTACGATCACTTTACCCCATTTGTATTACCTCAGCTGGAAGCCTTTGGCTTTGCAGAGCGCGGTAAAGCCTGTAATTTTGTCCGCGAGGGACACCATCTACGCGGCGGCAAATTGCCGGTGAATACTCACGGTGGACAAATCGGCGAAGCCTATATTCATGGGTTAAACGGGGTCGCTGAGGGTGTTAGACAGGTGCGCGGCAGCTCCGTCAACCAAGTGGCTGGCGTCGAGCACGTGCTGGTTACTGCGGGTACGGGTGTCCCAACAAGCGGCGTAATTTTGGGTACGCCTTAAACGATAAGTAAAGCGCAAGGGAACACACATGGCACAATCGCACCAACACCTTTTGTCTAATGGCAAGATCGGCTCGATGACCCTTAAAAATCGCATGGTCGTTGCGGCCATGGGGGCCAACTTCGGTGAGCTTGATGGACGCTCTGGTGATCGGGTGCGAGCCTATCACGAGGCGCAGGCCGCGGGTGGGGTTGGTCTTGTCATTTCTGGCGCCTGCGGTGTGGCCTACCCGGTGGGTTGTGTCCAGCCGAATCAAATAGCAATTTCCGACGATAAATATATTCCTGGGCTCAAAGCGGTCGTTGATGCCGTGCATGCCCATGGCAGTAAATTTGCGGTGCAGTTGCATCACGGCGGTCTGATAGCAGCAGAAGATACCAACAATGGCCGTCCGCTTTGGTGTCCGTCAATTCCGGGCCCTATGCAAGGCGACTTCATTGATGGTTTTTTGATGGAGGAACTCGCGGCCTTTGCGGGTGGTGGCATGCCGACGTTTAGGGTGGTCGACCAGGACGATATTAATTTAATTATTCAGCAATTTGCCGATGGCGCTAAACGTGCAATCGCGGCGGGTTGTGATGCCGTCGAGGTACACGGTGGCCACGGTTATATCTTAAGCTCGTTTCTCTCGCCTAAAACCAATCAACGTACGGATCAGTACGGTGGCAGTGATGAAAATCGCGCGCGTTTAATTTGCGAGGTCGTTGCTGCCGTGCGCGAGGCGGTGGGTCCCGACTTTCCGGTTATTGTCAAAATCGACTCGCGCGAGGTGGGTAAAGAGGGCGGAATTACGGTCGAGCACGCCAAAGTCACTGCGCGTTTGATTGAAGCTGCTGGTGCCGATGCCATAACGGTTTCGGCCTACCATGACGGCGGTCAGGGGAAAATGCATTCAGCATCGAATATTCCTCATGAAGAAAACGCGAATGTTGAGGCTGCCAAAGCCATTAAAGCGATAGTGTCCATTCCTGTGATTACCTCCGGTCGGATTGAGCTCGATGTGGGTGATCAAGCGATTGGGCGGGGCGAGTACGATTATTTGATGATGGGTCGTAAGCTCTTGGCCGACCCTGACTTGCCTAACAAATTGGCCGAGGGTCGTATTCAAGATATTCGCCCCTGTGTGTACTGCTATACCTGCGTCAGCGCAATTTACAAAGTCGAATCGATGTTGTGTGCGGTCAACCCTGAGTTAGGGGTCGAGTATCAGCGCTTAGATTTAAAAGCGGCAGGCGGCCAGAAACATGTGGTCATTGTCGGCGGTGGCCCAGGTGGGATGGAGTCGGCGCGGCGTTTGAGTTTAGCTGGGCACCGCGTGACTTTACTGGAAAAAGGTCCGGTGCTTGGCGGAACCCTAAGGTTTGCCGCTTTAGCCTACGAGCCCAACCAACGCTTGCTGCGATGGCTTATTCAAGAGGTGAATCGTTTGCCGATCACTATCAAGCTGAATACCGAAGCGAACAAAGAGACGATTGATGCATTGCAGCCCGACGCGGTCATCAGCGCAGTAGGTGCACGACGGTTTATGCCCGAGCTACCTGGTAATGATTTTGCGCACGTCTATAGCGGTGAAGACATGCGCCGTTTAATGCTGGGAGACTTTGATGCCTCTGTGACACGCAAAACCTCAGCCTTTACGCGCTTACTGGTTGCACTTGGGAACATGACTGGCTTGATTCGCAACTTGGATTTTGTGCGCAAAATCTCACATGCCTGGATGCCATTGGGGAAACGCGTTGTGATAATTGGGGGCGATTTGGTCGGTTTGGAATTGGCGGAGTATCTGCATGATCGCGGCCGCGACGTGACCGTGTTACATGAAGAGCCACGTATGGGTGCAGGCCTAACCTTGGTGCGTCGTTTGCGCTTGTTGGCGGAATTAAAAGAACACGGGGTGACGCTGCATCGTGGGGTGTCCAACGTGGCGATTGATAAGACGCATGTGTCGTTCAACAAAGAAAAGGGTGAAGGCGGTAGCGTAGCGGTAGACACAGTGATTGTGGCGCGCGGTGCCGAGGGTAATCAGAGCATTACCAGCCAGCTCGAAGGCGCCAAGTATCCCGTGTATGAAATTGGCGACAGCACGGGTGTGACTTATATTGAGGGCGCCATACGCGATGCTATGCATGCCGCCGACAAGATTATGGCGGCCTAAACGAGGCTAATAGAAAGGAACCTATGAATAAACTCGACTTAAGTAATCCTAAGGAGCGGACGTTTGCTCGCATACTGGAGCGGCAAGCGGCTGAGGCGGGTT
>NZ_CBFHWH010000069.1:0-10638 GCF_965659035.1 Aequoribacter sp.
CACCGTGAGTAGGACCACTGCCCCAAGTATTTTTATTAATGTGCATGCCCCACCAAATACCGACGTATTTACCAGGTTCAACCCATGTCACATCACCAAGTTTGTTGGGCTCGTTCAAGTTTAAGCTCAACGCGCTATTCAACAGGCCTGTGGCAGAATCAGCGATTTGAATTGTACGCCACGGGGTGGTCATGGGGAGCGACGTCTTGACCAGAACACCGTCACTCCAAGGCGCCAAATCCGCCTTGAGTACGCCTGTTCGCTCTTGCTTAAGTGACATCGCGGCATAGTCCACCAGAGCCGCCTCGTGGATACTGAGATGAACGCCATTCGCTTGCCTAAGAGTGACTGGGGTGTGCACTAAACGCATGGCATCCGCTGTAGTTTTGTCGTACAGATACTCGTAGCGATTCCATTCTCGAGCGGGAATCCACCAAGCATCGGTACGGTGAGCATCTGGCAGGACAAACTGGGTCAGCTCATCAATCAACGATACTGGCCCTCCAATAAGCTCTGGTACGTGATAGCGAAAGCCTAAACCGTCGTTGAATACTCGCACCTCAAGGGTGAAGACCTCTTGCTCGTCGCCGTTCAGAAAACTCGCAGTGAGCTGCTGATAGCGGTTTTCAATGTAGCGCTGCTCACCCCAGGGTTGTTCCCAAGGCTCGTGCTTGTGCTGGATTTTAACTTCACCCAAGGTAAGACCCTCACCTAAGGTCGCGAGCTCGGCAAAGGTTAATCCTAGGCGGCTTGGGGCTATGACCGTCGCCCCATTAAATGTCACTTGGTATTGCGCGCCCCCCTGCGCGGCGGATATCTCAAACTCTATTCGAGCATCGGGGGAACTTACCGTTGCCGCCAGCAGCGCTGGTGCCCACAACAAACACAGAAGCAGAAAAAACTTTTGCATAACGCTACCTAATTTCTTGTTTTAGGGAGTTTGTAAAATCAGCACCGATTTTGGAGGCACGGACAGCGCCTCAGAAAAATCAATAGACTCATTACTGAAGGCTTCAATCCAAAGGCTAGCATCGCCGGTAAGCTCACTCACCTCTGCGCGAGGCACATTCCTTGATACATCTAAGTTGTTCACCAACACTAGGACGGTATTTCCCGTATAAGTTCGACTGTAAGCATACAAACCGTCAACGGGTGCTTTGTGCCGAAAATCGCCCTTATGAACGGCGACTTGCTGGCGACGCCAATTTAGAAGCTCGCGCGTCCATCGCTGAAACTCCAGTTGCTCTTCTGACAAACCCTCACCGGTACGGGCGTTGGCTGTATCGCCAGCCCACCCACCGGGAAAATCGCTGCGAATGACGCCATGCGAATCAGTACCGCGGTTGTGCATGAGTATTTCGGTGCCATAAAAAATCTGTGGAATTCCGCGTAAGGTCGCGATCATGGCCAGTGCCATTTTCGTCGCTGCGACAGATTCATTCACCTGGCTGAACACCCGGCTCATATCGTGGTTATCAGGGAAGATCACCAAATCATTCGGATTGGCATACACAAAATCGTTCGCCAGCGTCTGATAAACACGGGTCAAACCTGTGTTCCAAGCCTCGCTCTCGGCAACGGCTTTCAAGATTGAGTCGTTAAGAGGGAAGTCCATCATAGCCGGCGAGCTGCCTAGATAGCCATCGCTGTTGTGCTTACCCTCTTGCCAGTAGGCTACAATGGTAGGATTTAAAGACCACTCCTCCCCCACGCTATTAAGATTTGGATATTCCGCCAATAAGGCGGCATTCCATTGCGCCATAAAAGCCTTGTCCGAGTAAGGATAGGTGTCCACACGTAATCCACTCAAGCCCAGAGTTTCTATCCACCAGATCGTGTTCTGAATGAGATAGCGCGCCATATGAGGGTTACGCTGGTTCAAATCAGGCATGGCGTCAACAAACCATCCGGACTGAAAGTTCTCGCGATCTGAGGCAATCGAATAAGGGTCTTGGACAGACTCACGACGATGATTTGTCCGTTGGCGGGAATCTGGATAATTCACCCAATCCTTGAAGGGCAAATCCTGCATCCACCAATGGTAAGAACCGCTGTGGTTCGGGATGACATCCCAAATAAATTGAATACCTCGGGCTCTGGCTTCGTTTGCCAATGTCACCATCAAATCTAAATCGCCGTAGCGCGGATCGATACGGTAATGATCGGTAATTGCGTAGCCATGGTACGACTGCTCTGCTTGATCGTTTTCAAGTACTGGGTTCATCCACAGCTGGGTCACCCCCAAGTCCCATAGGTAATCTAAATGCTCCAGCACTCCCTGCAAGTCACCACCGTGACGACCGTAGGGCGCCGAGCGGTCAACCACCTGCTCTTGCATACCTTCAACACGGTCATTGCTCCTATCGCCATTGGCAAAACGATCAGGGGTCAGCAAATAAATTACGTCACTGGCGTCATACCCCTGCCCTGCGCCCAACGCTGGGTCACGAGCCTTTAGGGAGTAAGTTAAGGTGTACTCTACGTCTCCCGAAAACCTAAGTTCGAGGGTTTGCTCCTTGGCTTCAGGGGCTATTAGCAGATTTACAATCAGGTAGTTATCGCTGTCGGCACGCGTTATATCGATCACCTGCACGGTGTCGTTTGCTACACCCACCTCAAACTGCGCCTTACCTACATTGTCACCGTGTATAAGAAGCTCTAGCTCCTGATTTGCCATGCCGACCCACCAGTTAGGTGGGTCAACGCGAAGTTCAGCAGAGACGTCAGCAGCGAGACACAGCGACACAACGACAAAACAAACATTTTTTAAGTTGATCTTAGGCATCGAGTTGCACCCCACATGACAATAAAAACTCTTCGTGGCGGGCACAGTTGTCACTCGCGCCAGCCACCAAACTCTTGAGATCGGCCATCAAACCCGCAAGCTGCTCTCGCGAAATCGAATCTGCGAGGGGATGATAATCACTAGGCACCATACCTTGCCCCATGAGGACTTGTTGCCATGCGATTTCTTGAAAAAGCTCATCGCCTTCTTTGAAAACTTTGCCCGACGTTTTAAAGAGCTCTATGCGATGTAGTAGCGAATCGGGAATATCCATGTTGCGGCAGTCAATCCAGAACTGACTGTCAGTTCGCGCATTTACTTTGTAATGCATAATGATAAAGTCACGGATCTTCTCGAATTCAACCTGAGACTGCCGATTGAACTCATCCACCTCGGCGGGCTTAATACCGTTATGAGGAAAATGTTGCACCAAGCGACGCAAACCTGACTGAACAAGATGGATACTGGTGGACTCGAGTGGCTCCAAAAAGCCGCTGGCCAAACCAAAAGCAATACAGTTTTTGTGCCACTGTTTTCGTCGGCGCCCCGTCTTAAACGGAATACTGCGCGGTTCAGCAAGGGGTGCGCCCTCGACATGTTGTAGCAGAGTGCGTGCGGCCTCGTCATCGGACATGTAGGCGCTGCAATACACATGGCCATTGCCGGTGCGATGCTGCAGAGGAATATTCCACTGCCACCCCGCAGTGTGCGCGATAGAGCGCGTGTACGGCTTGATGGCTCCATTAGACTCGGTTGGTACTGCCAAGGCCCGGTCGCACGGTAACCACTGACTCCAATCTTCGTAACCCGTTTCTAACACTTGCTCAATCAGCAGGCCCCTAAAACCAGAACAATCTATGAACAAATCGCCTTCGATTAACTGCCCCGATTCCAGTTCAACAGATTCGATGAACCCGGTCTCGGAGTGCTGATGAGCCCGCTTTATCATCCCTTCCACTCGAGTCACACCACTGTGCTCGCAGTAGTTCCGAAGATACTGAGCGTACAAGCCAGCATCAAAGTGATACGCGTAGCTTATGCCGGGTAATTGGGTACCTGGGATTTGATTCAGTTTTGCGAACTTATTTTTCTTGGCCGTCTGATAATTCAAACTAAAGTCCCAGTAGTCGGAGGTAATACCTTCCTGCTGACTACGGAGCCAAAAATGATGAAAACCACAAAAGGCAAAATCTTTACCGATACTGCCAAAGGCATGCATGTAGCTGTCGCCTACATTGCCCCAATTTTCGAACTGAATTCCGAGCTTAATACTCCCTTGAGTGGCGCGAAGAAACTCCGCCTCGTCAAAGCCCAAGGCATTGTTAAAATTGATGATGGGAGGTATTGTCGCCTCACCCACACCAACAATACCAATTTCGTCAGACTCTACCAAGGTGATCGAAATTACCTTCCCAAGTGTCCGCGCAAACAAAGCTGCTGCGTTCCACCCTGCTGTACCGCCGCCAACAATAACAACGCGTTTAATCGCATCGGTCATAGAAGCCCCTCCAAAAAAAAACCCCTGCCGAGTTGTGCAACAGGGGTTTCGAGTTTAGCCGCTTATCTTAGAAGTCGTAACTAAAACCAAGACGGTAGTTTTCGCCGTATTCTTGGTAGTCGCGAACCACACCACCGCTTAGCGAGGTAAAGGGCTCGTCAGTCAAGTTAACACCCTGCAGATAGACACGAAGGCCCTCTAGGTACGCGATTCCTGAATCGGCGAAATCATACGAGATCTGCGCGTCAGCAATAGTTTCGCCCAACATATCGTATTGATCTACGCTAAATCCAAGACCGTATAAGTCGCCTTTGAAGTCATCGCGCTTACGAACACTCAAGCGAGCTTCGAATCCGCCGTTTTCATAGTAAACGGTAGCCTGCTGAATGCTCTTCGACAAACCGGGCAATTCATAATCTGCGCCACTTGGGGTTTTAATATCCGAAGATACGCCCGTATGACTTGCAAAAATACCCCAACCGTCAAGGCTTTCGTGAATCATGCTCAAAGGCATTGCGAGCGAAACCTCCCAACCGCTCAGAGTACCGTCACCGCCGTTGACCTTACCATTGACCGTAGCCGTGGTGCTGCCATCTGGAGTAGTTTGGCCCGTCGCTGTCAAGAAACTCGAAACATCGATTTCCGCTGCGCCGTCAAAGATCCACTCTTTCAGTTCTTTACGGTACAGCGCGATTGCGAAATAACCGTCATCCGCAAAGTAGTTTTCGTAGGTCAAATCAATACCTAACGCTTCTTTCGGCTCGAGGGACGTGTTACCGCCGCCCGCAGAGATGTAGTTGCCGTTTACGTCAGGCACCTGTGAGATACCGATACCAAACGAAGCGTTCATCTCATCCATACGTGGGCGAGACATCGTCTTAGCAATACCAAAGCGAATGGTTTGCTGCTCATCTAGGGCCATTCTTAAATTGAGGCTAGGCAACACGTTGTTGTAATCATGTGATACCGTTTGACGAATCAAATCGCTACCGCTGCGTGCAAAAGCCGTCGAGGATTGATCGGTTTGCAAGTAACGCACACCGACATTACCACTCACTTCTTTGCCCGCAATATCCATTTCAAGATTTGCCATGGCATAGAACGCCGTCACTTCCTCTGAGACACTCCATTGGTTAGTCGCGTAGCTAGACTCTTCTAAGGTTAAGTCGTAGAAACCATCGCGAACCATTGCGATCGAGTCATAAGCAACCATGTTACCCATGCCAATGAAATTCAAGTTAACGCTACCCAGGTTGTATTTGTCGGGAATCGCTAGCATTTCGGGGAAGACGTTCAAGGTCATGAAGTAGTTTTCAGCGGTCTTTTCTTTGGTACGATCACGGAAAGACACACCGTACTCGATGTCGGTAACAGGCCCCATGCTCAACTGCTGCTTAGCTGCAAGTTTAAGTGCCGTCAACTCATCGTCAATATTGGGGGCGTTCAAGAAACCGTCTTGCGCAGTATTCTCAAACTCTGTGCCTGTGGCTCCAAACTTGTCGTTTAGCGTCGATTGCCAACCCCAAGTCAATGGGCCACCCAACTGAATCAGGCTCGTATCTGAGTAATCCAAACCTGGATCAAACACTGCACCCGATGCACCGCCCTTCAGGCTGTAGCTGATCGTATCGGCCACGCCGCGACTGTCACCGCGACCTGTACCTGAATACGACTCGAACGAGTAGATTTCACGTTCTACTTCCGAACGACTTGCATCGAACTCGATTTGCAAATCGTCGCTCAGATCAAACACCAAGTTGAAACCCATCGAGGTCAATTCGGCCTTACGCTCCTCGTAGTCGTTGCGAACCACCACACGTTGACCCACGGTAGTGCCGCCTTTCACAACGCCATTTGCGTCAGGCGCGTCAGCCGTTACCGCACCTTGGCCCCAAGCAAAAGGAATCTCGATACCACGAAGCAGCTTCTCATCCGCAAAATCTACATACAAGGCATCGGCAGTCATGCTCAAGCGCTCGTTCGGCTCAAACTGTACAACCAACATGGTGGAATCACGTTCCAATGTCGACGATCGCACGAAGGGTTTCGCACCCCCTAAAACGCCACCGGGGTAACCCCAAGCGTTCCAACGATTTTCTTGGTTGGGCGAATCCATGGTGGCGTGAGCGAGGGCAATACCGACCGTGTTGTCAGCAAACTGCTGGATTAATGAAAAGGTCGCGTTTACACCGGTATCGTCAGCGTCAGGATTTAACTTACCCAGGCTGTTGTATTCGTACTCACCTTTAATTTGGAAGCGCGCATTAGTGTCGAGCGGCTTCACTGTTCGCATGTCAATAACACCCGCAATGCCCTCTGCTTCCAAAGAGGCGCGAGGAGTTTTGTAGACGTTAACGGCCGACATAATTTCCGATGGGTACAAATCAAATTCAACGCCTCGGTTATCCGAGATTGAGACTTGTTCTCTGCCATTGAAGGTTGTTGCGCTTTCGTTCTCCCCAAATCCGCGGATGCTGATTCGACTGGCGCGACCATCAAGTCGCTGCGCAGCTAAACCAGGCAAGCGTGCAAGCGACTCCGCAATGGATACGTCTGGCAATTTACCGATGTCTTCAGCAGAGATGGATTCGATAATTGAGCTGTCGTAGCGCTTGTTATCAATAGAATCAATCAGACTCTTCCGATAACCAGTAACAACAACTTCTTCTAGAGTACGCTCTTCACCATCTGCTGTTTCGACGTCCTGAGCCATTGCAACAGTTCCTGCAACACCCATAGCGAGTGAAACGCTAAGCGCGAGTTTTTTAGGTTGAAAAAAATGGGTTGGTTTCATAGATGCACCTTCGATTCATTTTTTTTGTTTTCGGTTATGCTGCCATTGCCATGCACTCATTATTGTTCTGGCGAGCGAACCATGACGTTTTCACCTGAGCTCATGGGCAGCGATTTACAGGCTGAGTGCATAATAGCGATGCGTTCATTTGACTCACAACCAGTTACATACGTATTCAAAAACCCAGTCAGAAATGACTCAACCAGGCCTTAATAATACATAAAAACGTTAAAAATCAATGTTTTGAAAATTTATAGCTTATTCAGACAGCGACAAACTCCCTTATGAATAGGTATGCATAAAAAGTTACACACATTGTCAACAAGACCTACCTAGCGCTATTTTACGCAAAAATTCAGATGCCAAAGGGGTGTGAGCCCCTGAGCAGTTTAGAAGATCAATAAAGGCCTCATTCGTAATGCTAGCAACCGACACCTCCCCAACGGAGATGCCCACTCAACGAAACTTGCAACCCTTCCTAAATGAGAGGGCCAGTGGTGTGCTGTTGCACGTAGCCAGCTTACCCTCGGTTTACGGAATCGGGGATTTGGGCGCTGCGGCCTACACCTTGGCAGATCGCCTGCACTCAGCAGGCCAGCGATACTGGCAAATATTACCGCTCAACCCGTCGAATCCGACCTCGGGTGAATCGCCCTACTTCAGTTCTTCTGCGTTTGCCGGGAATCCCTTGCTCATCGACCTAGAAGCCTTGGTCGATTGGGGCTATCTATCACCGCAGGACCTGGAAAGCGCCATTGTCGAGGAAGCTGACTCCATCGACTTTGCTGTAACGCGCCCGAAAAAGCTCAACACCCTCTACAAAGCAGTGGCAAACTTCGACGCCAAAAATGACGCCGAGTTTAATACTTTTTGTCGAGATCAAGCCTATTGGCTGCACGATTACGCTGTTTTCACAGTAATTGCAGATATTGAAGATACTGCCATTTGGAGCGATTGGCCCGCCGCTCTGCGTGATCGACAGGCTCGTGCTATCGATGCACTAGAATCACACCACGGCGAAGCGATCCTGGCTCAAAAAATCATTCAATATTGGTTTTACAAGCAGTGGTTAGCGCTCAAAGCCTACTGCAACCAAAAAGGCCTCGTAATATTTGGCGACATGCCAATCTATGTGAGCTACGCCAGCGCCGATGTTTGGGCGAATGCCAGCTTATTCAAACTGGACCAGGATAAACGACCCACGCACGTATCAGGCGTACCACCAGACTACTTTAGCACCACAGGTCAACTGTGGAATAACCCGGTTTATGATTGGGAAGCCTTAAAGGCCCAGAATTATCAATGGTGGATACAACGCATGGGCGGCTTATTTGCCCTTTTCGACATGGTTCGGATCGATCATTTCAGGGGCCTAGTCCAGTATTGGCAGGTACCTGCGGGGGAGCCTACCGCAATTCATGGCACTTGGGAAAACGTACCAACCTATGAATTGTTCGATGCGCTGATCGCTGCACATCCTGACTTTCCTGCGGTGGTGGAGGACTTGGGCTTAATCACAGATGACGTGCTCGCCGTCAAACAACATTACGGCTTTCAGGGCATGCACATCCTGCAATTTGCGTTCGATAGCGATGACGTAAGCAACCCTCACCGCCCCGAAAATCATCCCGAGCGCGCACTTGTTTACGTCGGAACTCACGATAATACAACGCTTGCCGGTTGGTTGAGTGAAGCTGAAGATCATACTCACGCACGGTTAAATCAGCATTTGAACGGTTATGCATCAACATCAAACGAGTTTGCAGTGATCGAATTGGCGCTGGCTTCAGATGCCAACATTTCGATAATCACTGCCCAAGATTTACTGCAATTGCCGGGGTCCGCGCGAATCAACAATCCCGCAACACTGGTGGGCAACTGGCGCTGGCGCCTAACGCAAGCCCAGTTCGATGCAATTCCTTTTGATCAAGTTAAAAATCTTACCCAGAAACACAAGCGAGTCAGTGCTTTCTTGGCTGACAAATAAGTCAAACAGGCGTCTAAGTTTTAACGACTCTTGTACAGATTACGTTCGTAGAAAAGGGCCCGTCGGCCCTTTTCACAAATTCAATCGCCTTACGACTATCTTTGATACACTCGATATCCCCACGGTTCCAACACCATTGGCTTACTTTGCGTAAGTTCAACGCGCTCACCTGTGAAGTATTCGGTGTAGCTGTCAGGAAACAAAGTACCCTCCATCGTAAACTCTACGGATTCGTCGCTGAAGTTGATCACTGCGAACACTTTGTGCTCCTCGTTTTGACGCACGAACGTTAGTACGCGGTCAGCCTCTGAGTTTGGCACATGCACCATGCGAGCCCCCCATTGGGCATTCCACAGAGCACTATTTTCGTGCTTTAGCTTAAATAGCTGCCGATACAACTCGCCAATTTCATGTTCGCGCCATTCGATTGAATCTTTCTCGAAAAAAGCTAATCGCTTGTTATTGCCGGCTTCTTGACCGCTGTAAATCATTGGAATGCCCTCGCCTACGACTGACAGCACAATAGCGGGCTTCAGACCGTCACCATAGCGCTCGAATGGCGTTCCCTCCCACGCATTCATATCGTGGTTACTGACACCAATCATTCGCATGGCTTCACGCGGGTAAGCGCTCTCGTTCCACGAATAATAAACATACAAAGGTGCTAGATTCTTAGCTTTGCCAGATACGATATCGTGCATAGCTTCCTGCAAAGACCAAGCATAAGTGGCGTTGAATGCGGCTCGATGCATATCGCGCGACTCCCACTCAGCCAACATGAAAACTGGCTTGATCAGGTCGAGCTCTGCACGCACATTCTCCCAGAAATCCAGCGGTACAAATCCGGCCACATCGCACCGATAACCATCGATATCAAATTCCTCAACCCAGTACTTCATCGCTTCGGTCATCGTTTTACGTAAGCCTGGTTGAGAATAATCTAAATCAATAATATCCGACCAATCCCACCAGGGTGTGGGCCTAAAATCACCCTTGTAGTCTTTTTCATACCAGTCAGGATGTTCAAACCGCATGGGGTTATCCCACGCCGAATGGTTAGCCACCCAGTCAAGAATCACTTTAAGTCCCAAACTGTGCGCTTCTTTAACAAAGACGCGAAAATCGGCTTCAGTACCAAGATCGGGATTAACACCAAAATAGTCTCTGACGGAATAAGGGCTACCTACAGTGCCTTTTCTGTTCTCCTCACCAATGGGATGAATAGGCATCAACCAAACAATGTCCGCTCCAAGCGCTTTTAATCGGGGCAAATGCTTTGCTGCTGCATTAAACGTTCCCTCCTCAGTAAACTGTCGAGTATTGAGCTGGTAAATCACCGCATTCTTTAGCCACTCTGCGTGTTGTACCGACGAGTAAGACTTGGGCTCGTACGAGGATATTTGAGGCACAGGCTCATTCGTTTCACAGGCAACTAAGCCCATCATGAGTGTGATTATGGCGCTTGTCTTGAGTAGGTTCATAGGCACTCCTTATTATCAGTGATCGCAGTTGAGCCTATTCCTGCGCGGCATGCAAAATGAATAGGTATTCAATATTCGTCAACTTCGGCTAGC
>NZ_CBFHWH010000069.1:10648-11172 GCF_965659035.1 Aequoribacter sp.
AACTCAGTTTGGCGTGCTCGCTACACCATCCATCGAATCTATACCGAATTCATTTTTGAGCTGTCGTACAATGCGATGTCGCGAAAAGCTCTGTCTGAAAAGGTTGAACATGTTAAAAAAATGGCTCAAACGTCTAGCTCCCGTATTGGTCCTTGCCGTGGCATTCGGCATATTCGCCGCTCTGCAAGCCAATAAACCCATGCCAGAAAAAAAAGAGGCCCAAGCTAGGGTTTTACAGGTTTACACAACTCCAGCGAGCCTCGAATCGACCTTCTTCGATGTCTTCGCCCAGGGCGAAGTCAAAGCACGCACCGCCATCAACTTGGCGGCCCAAGTGGGCGGACGTGTGGAATGGGTATCAGACCAGTTTATTGCGGGTGGGGCATTTAATGCGGGCGAGCCCATCCTTCGATTAGAAGCAGTCGACTATCAACTCGCTTTAAACCAAGCCGAAGCATCTTTAGCGAACGCGAGTGTAATGCTCGAAAAAGCAGAGGCCGATGCGGATGTGGCACGTAAGCAAC
>NZ_CBFHWH010000070.1:0-10421 GCF_965659035.1 Aequoribacter sp.
GCCAAACAATTGATTTGTGGTATTCTTTGGAGCAATCAATGTGTTGGGGTTTGATCGTTTTATGATAAAGCTTGCGAATGTTTGGGTGCTCATCTTGTTTTTCTCGTCTGCAGTGCAAAGTGCGGACACGGTTATTCATGCCGGCCAATTAATCGATGTCACGTCGAATTCGGTCCGGAGCAACGTCTCTGTTGTTATTACGGATGATCGTATTGCGGCGGTGCGAGATGGTTGGATCTCTCCGGCAGAAGGGCAGCGACTAATCGACTTGAGGGGCCACACTCTGATGCCCGGTTTCATCGATATGCATGTTCATCTGAGCGGTGAGCTTGATCCTCCTCACAGTTACAGTGAGGGCTTTTATCTCAATTCCGCAGACCTTGCATTGCGCGCTTCCGCTTATGCGAGCCTTACACTGCGAGCTGGCTTTACCACGGTTCGTGATTTAGGGGCAAACGATGTTGACGCTATCAAAGCGTTAAAAACGGCGATTAACTCTGGGTTGGTAGAAGGCCCAAGAATATTCATGGCCGGCAAAGCGATAGCGACAACTGGAGGACATGGAGACCCCACCAATGGCATTCGAAGCGATTTGCGCGGTGATCCTGGCCCTAAGGACGGTGTTATCAATAGTGCCCAAGATGCCTTTAAAGCGGTTCGGCAGCGCTATAAAGACGGCAGCGATGTTATTAAATTAACGGTAACGGGCGGTGTCCTGTCTCTCGCGAAAAGCGGGGATAACCCCCAATTTACCGACGATGAGCTGCAAGCGGTAGTCGCGGCCGCGAAAGATTATAATTTTAACGTTGCGGTCCATGCTCACGGCGCTGAGGGGATGAAACGTGCGGTTGACGCCGGTATTGATTCCGTCGAGCATGGTACCTATATGACTGAAGAAATTATGTCGCTTATGAAGACTAAAGGCACCTGGTACGTACCCACTATCTCAGCGGGCAAATGGGTTGCCAAACTCTCTGAAGAAGAAGGCAAGTTTCCCGCTGTGGTTAGGCCGAAGGCGGCCGCCGTGGGGCCATTGATACAGGATACCTTTGCCCGAGCCTATGCCGCTGGCGTAAACATAGCGTTCGGCACCGACGCTGGTGTTTCACCACATGGTCGCAACGCTGAAGAATTTATATTTATGGTGGAAGCGGGTATGCCTGTGCTTGAAGCAATCCGGTCGGCGACCTTGAATGCATCCATTTTACTGGGGCAAGATGATCGTTTGGGTTCTATTGAGCAGGGGAAGTTAGCTGATTTAGTCGCAGTGGAGGGTGATCCAATGAGCGACGTGAGTACCTTGCTCTCGCCTTCTTTTGTCATGAAAGGTGGTCAAATCTACGTGAATGAAACCCCGTCCTCTAAATAAGGACTCTCCAAGCCCGCAGATAATCGATGTTCTTGTGGACGGTAAGGTCGTTACGTCGAGTTAGCGCATGATACCTGCGGGATTTTGTCTTGACTGGGGTGGGGGCGCGACGCGCCGATCTCGAGCTGGGTAGCAAATTTCTTGGCGTCGAAGGCGAGGTCATTAGTGAGGTGAAATTAGGCGCCGAATTGAAGTCAGCGCCTGAGGTTGGTGGCTTCTGTCGGAAGTCGGTCAGCTATGTTTCGCCATATAAGATCTAGAAATCCAATCGATATCCTAGGGTGACAAAGCTGGTTTCGTTTTTATAAGCACCCACGGCATAAGTTTCGTCATACCACTCGTAACCCGCTTCGAACTCGATACGTGCCTGTTTGTTGATCTTATAATCTAAACGAACCGAGGGTCGGGTTACCCAACGGTCGCCGCTGTCGTAATTATTGGCACGGTAGTCGACTCGAATGCGCGGATTAATTTTGAACTTGCGGTTGGGTGAAAAGCGCCAGTTGCCAGTGACTGTGTACGTGCTCGCGCTGTCGGTGTCGCTCATGCGCAAGCCCCAGATTGCCACATCGTTTATTTGCAATATATTGGTACCTACAAACTGCAATGAGTAATACAGGTCGGTACCGGTGGCATCGGTGCCTTCAACGCCAGCAGACGTCTCCGTAGCACCAAATTCCGTGGCCGTCACGTCGCCAATGACTTGCCATTTTTCATTGAGAGTATGTGTAAGGCTGGTTGTAATTGTGGTCGAGCGAGCACTGCGGTCTAGAGCTAGTTGTTTGAGCTCATCGTCGCTGTAAAGCGGGAACAGAGCATCAAAACTTGTCACCCCCTGTCCCTGAATCGCGTTTAACTTGGTCAGTGTTGGGCTGTAGCGATAGTCAAAAGAGACGTTCAAACGAGTCGCTTCACTCAAACTCCAGTTTCCCAGAAACAGTGCTGAATTCAGTTCTTCGAAGTAGATGTCGTAGTCGAAGGTCGCATAGATTGATGAAGCTCTGGTTGAGTAACGTGCTTCAGCGCCGAGTGCTTCGCGGTCGGTAAGACCAAAATTCGTTTGCTTGATGTAGTAGGCACTGAGATTCCAGTTGTCTGCGACGTTCAGAAAGTCGACACTCGTACCATAGAATTCGACGTCGGTATTGATTGTATCGCGACGGCTAATGTCCACTGGATAGCCGAATGACGCATTAACAATAATATCGGGAGTGACTTCATGGCTGGCGTACAAGCCATCGAAGCGCCCGAGAATACCGTCGGTGTTACGCGATTGACGGCCCAATTTGGCGATAGTACCCCAGTCCGAATTTTCGATTTCTATTGACCCCACATTGGGACGAAACTCAGAATCCGCATCATCTTCAAAGTCTTTGCGATAGGACCCGATAAACTGGGTCTTGATGTCCCAAATTCCGTTGCTGACGCGGTGCACGAAATCCAAGTCGGAGGTAAGCTGGTCACGCAGGATAGTTGAGCCACCTGCCTCAGGATAATTGTCATCACGGTAGTAACGTTGCCCGAAGCTGCCGTAAAATTCAGAGTCCCACGCCAGAGCCTCTTCTGCCTGGCCAATGGATTTGGCTTTCATGTCGGAGGTCACTAGCACAGCCAAACGTTGGCGAACACGCGCGGCATCCTCAGTATCGCCATAAAGATCAATAAACGTTTCGTATTCACCTTTAGCTTGTGCTAATTGCTGGTTTAATTCGCGAGTAATGGCCAACAGCTCATGCGCACGGCGTTGTGTCACGCCTGTCGTTGTATCTTTTAAGGCGCGGAATAAACGAATAGCGGTGTTGTAGTCTTTCGCAAAAATAGCTGCTTTGGCCTCGTCAATGCTGTTTTGTATTTTGACATCGTCACTACTGAGATCTTTGAGTAGGTCGGCTGAGGTCAGTTTGGGCGCTTTAGCGGGGCGAGTGATTTCACTGGCGTCGATATCTATAATCAAGGACATGAAGTCTGCTGAGTTCCTGACTGAAAGCTTCACCTTGTCTTTGAATCTAAGCGTGACGTAGGGGAATTCAGGGTCGTCGCCATCATAGGTGATCTCGCTAATGGGTGACCACAAGCTTCGATTCCAGTTGACCGAGTAACGCCCGCCTAAATCATCAATCGTTAAACCCGATAACAGAGTGTCGGGTCGCAACTGGATCTCGAATGTTCGTGTAAAACCCTGGTCTGACAAGTTCGAAAATCGCATTGGGGTCGCGAATGTGATTTCGATGCGGTAGTTGTCTCCCTCCTCATCGAGTTTGGTTTTTTCTACAATCCTTGCCCAGCTTAAGCTGGGTAGGCATAGGAGCATCAATAGGCACAGGCCTTGGCTAAATTTAGATTTCATTGTTTTCCCCATCGTTGTAATTAGTCGTCGTCTACGCCGTCATCCCAATCTTTGGTGGTGTGGCAGACGTTGCATTCTTGAGACGTATTCGGGTGATCTTTGCGTGGTCGTGTATGGCACGAAGAGCACGACCCGAGTACTGCGTCATGATCAAAACTCACGCGACTCCAACTGCTGGTGCGATGGCAGTCATCACATTGGTTGGTAGAGAGCACGTGATTTGCAGGCTTACCCTCAGCAGTTACACCATTGTGGCAGGTCGAGCATGAGCCGCTGACCGCGCTGTGGTCAAAGCTGGCGGGAGTCCACGCTAAGGTTGAGTGACAGCTGTCGCAATCCGCCGCGGTTTGAACGTGTGTTGCGTTCTTACCCGTTGCGGTTGTGCCGTTATGACAAGATGAACAGCTGCCCGTAATCGATGAGTGATCCATGCGAACATCACTCCACGAATTCGGTACGTGACAGTCGTCGCATGTGTCGCCACTTTGTATATGTGTTGCCGGTTTTCCCTCGGCAGTCGTGCCATTGTGGCATGAGCTACAGGTACCAAGCACGGCATTGTGGTCGACCCGGGTGACGTTCTCGAAGCTTGATGTGGAATGGCAGTCTTCACAGACATTGGTGGTGTTGATGTGCGTGGTATTTTTGCCAGTGGCATCGACGCCATTGTGACACGATGAGCAGTTGCCAGTGACTGAAGCATGGTCGAACTTGGCATCATCCCAGGAGTTAGTGTTGTGGCAGTCCTCACAGGTATTACTGCTGGCGATATGGTTTGCAGATTTACCCTCGGCGACTGTGCCGTTGTGACACGAGCTACAGGTGCCAAGCACGGCATTGTGGTCAACTCGTGTGACGTTCTCGAAGCTTGAGGTTGTATGACAATCCTCACAGACGTTGGTGGAGTTAATGTGGGTAGTATTTTTGCCTGTGGCATCGATACCGTTGTGGCAAGAAGCACAATTGCCACTGATCGATGAATGGTCGAACTGGGCGTCACTCCACGCGTTGGTATTGTGACAGTCCACACAGCTGTTCGACGATTTTGGGTGCGGCGTGGACTTGCCTTGCGCTGTCGTACCATTGTGACACGACTGACAGCTGCCAACGACGGCACTGTGATCAATACGCGTTACATTGTCCCAGTGCTCGCTCGTGTGGCAACTTTCACAATCGTTGGTGACTTTGATGTGTGTCAGAGGGATGATACTGGAGGCGCTCTGTGCGTTGCTTCCGTGGCATTGAACGCACGTTCTTGGTGTGCCTTGGAAAATGCCTCTCGTGTGACAACTATCGCATTCAACACCTTGATGCGGGCCATCGAGAGGAAAGCCCGTGGTGCTGTGATCGAAGGTTTGTAAGTCAATATTTTGCGCCGATACCGCGATCGACAATGTACTGATAATCGCGAAAATCCCCGCTACCACAACACATTGACGGGCACAGAAGAACGATCTTGCTATGGTAGTTATCGTAGTCATTGCGGTTGTATCTGTATGTTGTTGAAGCTCTCCGTCACATGGCAGCGAGCACAATCAAGGCCAAAGCGGCGCCGATGCGCGTCGTCATTTAAATGACAATCAGCGCATTCGGTACCAAGGTCTTGGGCTTTTGTGAACTGTTCGGTATGACATTGACTGCAGGAGAGTTCTTCGTGCGCGCCCGTAAGTTCGAAATCGGTTTGCGTGCTGTGATCAAAAACCCACAAGCCCCAGTCGTTAGGGTTGTGACAAGATTCACACTGGCTACCTAATGATCCGTTGTGGGGATCATCTCGACCGTGACAATCACTGCATTCATTAGAAACGCCCTGATAATGGCCTTGACTGTGGCATTCATCACAGGTGACCAAGGCATGCATTCCAACGAGCGGCATAGCCGTGAAATCATGATTAAAGCGAACTTGCGATGACCACCTTTCGTTGGTGTGACAATCTTGGCATTCACCACCTAAACCACCGAGGTGCGGATCATCTTTACGATGGCAGTCGATGCATAGAGTGTCGTCGCTGATGCGATCACGCCAGACCTGATGACATTGTTCGCAATTGATCTGAGTGTGCTCGCCTTTCAGGCGGAATAGTGTTTTGTTATGGTCGAACCTCGCATTCTGCCAGCGGTTCTCTGAATGGCAGTCTGAGCATTTGTTGCCATAGGCACCTAGGTGGATGTCCGCCTTTTTATGGCAGCTCTCGCATTCGCTACTCAGCTCTACTTCGAACGCTGGCTTTGTGTGGCACGATTCGCATTTCGCGTCGGCATGTTGACCTTTGAGTTTGAAGCCGGTGTCAATGTCGTGATCGAAGGTCGTTGTCTCCCAGGATTTTGAGGTATGACAATCGTTACATTCGCTCCCGTTAATGCCCAAATGTACATCATCCAGCGCGTGACAGCCCGCGCACTCGACCGTAATTTCCGCAAATTCAGAGTTAATATGACAACTTGCACAGGTCACATCAGCGTGCTTATTTTCGAGCAGGAACTGGGTTGACGAATGATCAAACTCTGCCTCTTTCCAACCTGTAGGCTCATGGCACTGGTCACACTCTTGAGGCACATTGCTCGCGTGGGGGCTGTCATTTTCATGGCAACCTGCGCAGTCGCTTGGGGCCTCGCGAAAGGTGGTGTTCTGCTGGTGACATTCTGAACAGTGCGAAAACTTATGCTGCCCAACGAGTGCGAAATCTGTGTTGTCGTGGTTAAAATGATTGCGGTCTAAGACGACAGGCTCGAAATCACGACCTCTGTGATCTGTGTGGCATTGAAAGCATTCACGCGCTTCGACTTGCGCGCTGATACCATGAAAACCGGTGTTTTCAGTGAAATCGGTCTGGATATCTTCGTGACACTTTAAGCACAAAGTGGACTGCTCAGACTTACCTTGATCAGAGTGGCAGTTGGCACAATCGGCCTCGTATTTTTTGTGGCCGTGTATCAGCTCGCCGGGCATGATTAGGGTTTTTAGATTGACGCGCCCGGCACCGGCTTCGCTTTGCGCGAGGGTGGTCTGACTGATCAATATCGTCATCAGCAGCACACCACTAATACGTATGAACGGCATAAACATGCACAAACCCAGCTATTATGAGCATGAAAAAGATAGGCAAATGAAGCATGTGCCAAATTGAGAAGAGTCGGTCGTAAAACGCAAGACCATTTATCTTTCGCGATGTGTAAAAAAACTCCGATGCGTAATTTTGAACACGCCTTAGGTTTATTGCGATCTCGTCCGATGGATTGTGGCCTAATCGCCTAATTTGTTTATTCAGCACTTTTTGTGCTCTTTTCAAACGTGCGCTTCGACTGGCGACAACCCAAGGGTTGTGTGACACATTTTGTTGAACGAGTGCTGTTTTTACGCTGTCTAGTTGCTCGTGCATTGAGCTGACTAACTTGCCGTTGTCAACTGCAAGACTCAAATCTAACAGTGCGCGGCTTAGTTGATCTTGATCCTTTATTAAAGTGGCTAAATGGGCCTTCGAACCGTACAGACCCATATGGATTTTTGAATAGATAAAGCGTCCTACCAAACCACTGGTGACCATCAATAACATACAAAATAGAGCAATATTGGCGTTGGTCGAGCCCAGGCCAAAGTTGGCGTGATACAAGATCAGAATAGGCCCAATAAGCCCAAGTAGCATGTGCAACTTAAACCATGTAGGTGTTGAGAGCACAAAGGCCGGAGCGGTCGGGTAGCGTTTGCGAATTGGATAGATAAGTAGGGCCAGCATAAAACTGCCCCCGATAATACCCAGTGCGTAGCCAACACCACGCTCGGCATTAATTAGGTATTCATCACGAATTTGCCATCCAGCGATCAACGCAACCACGCATGAAATAGCGACAGCCGCTGTCCAAAACGTCGTCTTGCTCCGACTTGTCACAGGACGTCTAAGCTGCGTGTTGTGATCGATATTCGCGATGCTATTCATCGGCTAGAGCCCGTTCGCAAATTTTTTCGTCAGGGGGCGGAGAAGTTCAAGCGTTTCTTCTTTTCGACGCAAGAGCGGGTGGGTCTTGACGGGGGCGCGCGTTGTGCTCGGTAAAGTGGGTATTGATCCCTGATAGCCCAACTTTTTGGCCTGCTCAAACGCCTCGGTCGCTTTATTCCAGTTTTGTAAATGATGATAGGACTTGCCGAGCAGAATCCACCCTTGCACGTCGTTTGGATTGTCGAGAAGTCTCTCCTCTAATCCAGTCACCAACTCAGCCACGGAGGGTGCGGATTGAGCGAAAGAGCCTGATGCACTCAGAGATAAACAAAGTCCTACGGCAAGTAGGCATAAAGATTTGTATTTCGGCATGACCTTGGTGCTCCATCCATACTGACTGAACACCCTAAAGTGCGAAACTTAAGTAAGCATTAATCTTTCGCAGGTAAGCTCACTTATGTGTTCGTTTTCGGAACGTAAGATCTGTGTCGATATCTCCGTCAGTCGTTTACAGAAGTTCTTTTTGAAGAGATGAGTTTTAGGTGTTTACGTTAGAACCCTTGCTGTTACTTTACATTCTGCCATTTGCCGTCTTCTTGGTGATCTATCAATGGGGTCGAATTTGGTCGGAAAAAGCGGCTAAGCGTCGTTTGGATGATGCGGTGCAGTCGCACATGACCGAACCTCCGACCTTGCATCCCGTTATTGATCCCGCAAAATGTTTGGGCTGCGGCGCTTGCGTTAACGCCTGCCCCGAGGGGGATGTGCTGGGACTGATCGGCGGCAAGTCGGTGTTGATCAACGGTGCTAATTGTATTGGCCATGGGGCGTGCAAAGCGGCGTGTCCATTCGATGCCATCGATCTGGTATTTGGCACAGCCAAGCGTGGCGTATCCATTCCCGTGTTATCACCTGATTTCGAAAGTACCTTGAGTGGCGTCTTCGTGGCGGGCGAATTGGGGGGCATGGGCTTAATTCGCAATGCAATTGTTCAAGGTTCGCAGGCTGTGACGAGCGCAGCTTCATTTTTGAAGCAGGTACCCAAAGCAGAGTATAACGATTTGTTAATTATAGGTGCTGGTCCCGCGGGCATTGCGGCAGCCCTGCAAGCCAAGGCTCTGGGTCTGGTCGCTACGGTGATCGAACAATCTGAAGATTTGGGCGGGACAGTCGCCAATTTTCCAAAGAACAAGCTCGTGATGACGGCGCCCGTAGAACTCCCTCTCGTTGGAAAGCTGAAGTTTCGAGAGACCTCAAAAGAAGCCCTATTAGATTTTTGGACGGGGGTTATTGAAGAACATAAGCCTGATATTCGATTTGGGGCTCAAATGGTGAGTGTCGAGGGCACTGCGCCCCATTTTCGAGTGCAGACAACAATTGGAGAATTTTGCGCTCGAAGTGTGATTTTAGCGTTGGGGCGGCGGGGAACACCCAGAAAGCTCGATGTTGCTGGAGAGCATTTGTCGAAAGTGGTTTACCGGCTAGCCGACCCAGCGCAGTACAGCAACCAGCGCGTTTTGGTGGTTGGGGGTGGTGACTCTGCCATTGAGGCCGCTTGCGACATAGCCGATGCGCAGAGTGAACCCAATGTTGCTTTGTCGTATCGCGGCGAGGGTTTTGCTCGAGCAAAGCTTAAGAATCGCAGGCGCATAGCCGCGCTCGAGGCATCGGGGCGTTTGCAGGTATTGTTAGGCTCCAATGTTATAAAGATTTCGGAAGATAGCGTCAGCCTTCAGACGGGAAATGTCGAAGAGGAAGTGGCCAACGACGCCGTACTCATTTGTGCGGGTGGTGTGTTACCCAATGCACTGCTCGAAAGAATTGGTGTTTCTATGGATGTAAAATATGGGGCGCCTTAGGTTTTTAGCCTTAGTGCTCCTCGTGTGCTCGGGTATGGTTTGTAATACGGCGGGTGCAAATACCTTAGAGGATGCAAAACAATTGATTCGAGCTAAGCGGTTCGATGATGCTGTTCATGTATTAGAGATCTTACATAACGCCTCGCACGGCACGGGAGAGTCGCATTACCTCCTTGGATCGCTGTACTGGTTGCAGGGCCATGGTAGGGAGGAAATAGCCAAGCCTTTGGTCGAGTTTGAGAAAGCGGTGAAGCTACAGTACGCGAAGGCTATGCACAGATTAGGTGTTTTGTATCTGGTCGGTGTGGAAGTCCCCCAAGATATTGCTCGTGCCCGCGAGTTATTGTCGAAAGCGACTCAGTTGGGGTATCAACTGGCTGACACCCAACTGTTACAGGCCCAATCCGATTTTTTTGATATGGAGGAGTGGGATGCCTGTGCCCTTATCGATTATCAGCGCGATGGTGTGTTGCTATCTACGGATAAATGGTCCGACCGCACAAAACAGCGCGCTTTTTTTTGCGCAGTTGCTGCGGGTAATTTAAGAGCCCTGCAGATTTGGCAGAGTGAAGATTGGGGATTACAGTGGCGAAATCGTTGGGGCCAAACGGGCTTGCATGTTGCTATCGGTGCTAAAGCATACTCTACACTGGAATGGCTTTTGCAGAATGGTCTGGACGCCGATGTTGCTGATGATCGTGGCAACATTCCCTTGCATTTGGCTATAGCGCTAGAAGATAGGGCCAGTATTGATCTCTTGTTACAACACGAGTCCGATTGGTCTATTCCGAACGATGCTGGCCGAGTGCCGCTCGAAATGGCAAGGGACAATGAAATTCGAGATTACGCCCTCAGTCGCGGAGCAATGCCGACTAAAAAGCCTGCCAGGCAGCGCAATAACCCCATGATAA
>NZ_CBFHWH010000070.1:10431-10951 GCF_965659035.1 Aequoribacter sp.
CCGATTAATGTTGCAGCTTGGCTAGGTAAACAGGAGGTGGTTGAGAAATTGGTATCTGCTGCTAACCTCATGGGCACAGATCCTGAAGGCTACACGCCTCTCATGCGAGCCGCTTGCGCGGGAAATTATTCGATCTATCGAATTCTTCAAAAGGCACTTAATGATCAAACGACACCTGCTCGCCAGAGTGTCGAGCTGCTGCGGTGCTTTGCTAAACACAGGTGGGCGTTGGAGTTCGAGCAAACTGCTAGTGGTTTTGATACGAGTTTGATGGACGACAGTGATTTTAACGCATTGTTATATTTGGCTGTCGAGGCGAGGTTTTCTGATGAATTAGGGGCTTTACTTGCAAATGAAAAGGGTAATCGGCGAGTGAACGTGGCCACTCTTAAGCGTGTTGCACAACAAAACAACGAGTCATTGACACGCCAAATTTTTGAGTTTGCAGTACCCAAAATACAACAGCGAGTATTATTTGACGCGCTGAAATACGGGTGGGCTATGCCTTCAGATCTTTTGC
>NZ_CBFHWH010000071.1:0-10949 GCF_965659035.1 Aequoribacter sp.
CACGTTGCTCGAGTGAACGCTGGAGTTCGATGGCTTGCTTCCAATACTCTGCGGCTTGTTTCGACTTGTCGAGGTTGGAATAAACGCCAGCTAATGTCTCGATTAAGGGCAGCGAAATCGCTGGAGTCGATGTGCCAACAAGCGCCAGTGCTCGCTCGAGCAGAGGCATGGCTTGGTCTTCTTGGCCCTGCTCAAACTTTATTTTACCCAGCGTCATCAATATCCCAGACAAAATTCGCACGTGACCCATCGCCTCGGCGGGCTCAAGGGCCTGTTTGCATGCCATTTCGGCTTCATTCAGTCGGTTTAGGTCAAAAAGTCGCGAGCAAATATTGGCGAGCTGATAGATGCCTTGTGAGCTTAAATTTTGCTGGGACGCGAGCTCTTGTGCTAGGGCATAGGCCTGACGATGCGCCTTGAGGCTCGCTTCGATCTTGTTCATATCAGCGAGCGCCGATCCGATATTTCCCAGGGCGACCAACTCTCGTTCTTTGTTACCAAGCTGTTGAGCTAGGCTTTGGGTTTGCTCGAAATACTCGATTGCGCGTTCAGGGTTGTGCGCGTACAGGTAGGCAACGCCAAGGGCGTTAAGAATGGTCAGCTCTAAATTCTTATCATGTTCGGCCTGCGCTAATTTGCGTGCTGCGTGGAAATCGTCGATAGCATCCGGGACCTGGCCTATTTCGCCTTTCACAGTGCCCCGCGTTAAGATGATTTCGGCCTGCAGATCCGAGCGCAAAGCTTTTGTCGCAATGGTGTCGGCGGCACTGAGCTCAGCAAGCGCTCGGTCGTATGCGGCAGTGTCGCGGTACAGTTTGGCTTTCTTAATGCGGATTTTAATTTGTGACTCGAGGTCGTCAAGATAGTCCTGCTGCCGTAGAGTCTCATCCAAAAAGTGGAGTAACGATTCTGGCGTTCGGTCGGTGAGTGCGTTGAAGTCCTGCTCCCAATTGTTCGCCGCGATTGCACCGGATGTAATGCAAACAAGGAACCCAATAACTGAGATGTACTTGCTCAGATTAGAAATAAAATGCGTCATGTCATCTCGCAAGAGAGTAGGCCCACAAATGTTATAGAAGGCGTGTGATGCATGCAAATCGAATAATTTTGAACTTTGAGTATTTTCTGCTACCTTAAGTTCTCAAACACGATATGCAAGGACTTAACATGGCTGGCAAAATCCCACGTTCTAACGATAACGACTACGGAAGCGACATTATCAAGCAGCGCCAAGACTTTATCGAGCAAGAGACGGGCGCTAAGCTCCACCACACGAAGCAATTTTCGTTTAATCCAGAGAACATGTCCGGCAACATTGAGAATATTTTTGGTGTCGCCCAGGTGCCGGTTGGCATTGCCGGGCCCTTGTTAGTCAACGGTGAATACGCACAGGGTGAATTTTTTGTGCCCATGGCAACGGTAGAGGGCACCATGCTTGCCAGCTATAACCGCGGCATGAAGGTCATTCGCGAGAGCGGTGGTGTCCTGACCACGGTAACCGATGTGGTGATGCAGCGTGCCCCGTGTTTCGTGTTCAAAGACGCACGTCAGGCGCGCGATTTCACGCTGTGGCTGGACCAAAACTTCTTGGAGATTAAGGCCCGTGCGGAAACGACTACATCGGTAGGAAAACTCAACGAAATCGAGCGTTACCACGTTCATAACATGGTTTACACGCGCTTTGACTATTCAACCGGAGATGCCGCCGGGCAGAATATGACGAGTCGAGCAACGTTTGTGGCGTGCGAATGGATTCGCGAGCAAAATCCTCACATGTCACACTATTTGTTATCAGGGTCATTTGACACCGAGAAGCGCACGTCTAGCGTTAACTTGTTGAAGGGGCGGGGGCGTCGCGTCACTGCGGAAATCACGATTCCTAAAGATGTCATGAAACAACACCTGAAGGTGACGCCCGAGGCTATGCATTACGGGCAGGGCATCAGCACTCTGGCCGCTTTGCTGACCAATTCTTCTAACAACGCAGCTCATCCTGCGAATGGGTTGGCTGCACTTTACCTCGCGACTGGGCAAGATATCGCCAATATCGGTGAGTCAAACCAGTGCACCACTTATAACAAGGTGACTCGTAACGGTGATTATTACTACTCCATCACCTTGCCATCGTTGATTGTGGCGACCTATGGGGGTGGTACGAGCCTCGCAACGCAACGTGAGTGTTTGGAAATTATGGATTGCTACGGTGCTGATAAGGCGATGAAGTTCGCTGAAATTGCTGCGGGCTTAGTGGTTGCCGGTGAGTTGTCGTTAGCGGCCGCTACGCGCACCGACAAAGAGACGCGCACCAACGACTGGGTCGATGCCCACGAACGTTTGGGGCGCAACAAGTGATGCGTCAGTATTCTTTCACGCTAGCGCTAGGCCTTGCTCTGGCGCTATCATTGGCGTTTTTGAGCGGATGTGAGAAGGATACGATGATGACTCCAGAACAGGCTTGGGCGGCAATTGAACAGCCCGCATTGGTGATAGATGTTCGGACCGACGAAGAGGTGGCCGCGGGCACCATAAAAGGGTCCTTGCACATTCCCTATGAGATTATTGTGGCGCGTGCGAATGAGCTTGGTTTGGCAAAAGAAACACCCATTGTCGTGTATTGTCGTAGCGGTAATCGCTCGGGTATCGCGCAGTCGATGTTGCAAGCCGACGGTTTCACTGCTGTTGTGAATGGCGGTGCCTACGTTGACTTAGACGCTTTTAATCCTGGCGCTAAAGTCAATGCTCACTGGACGCCCTAAGACGTAAATCTGATGTTACGAGTGGGTCAGACGGTAGTGCTCTGACCTCACTTGGCGGCATTCCAAACCAACGACGGCAAGCTCGTCTAAAATTCGCGACGTCGTTGTAACCTAAGATGGCTGCAATAGCCTCGGTCGATAGAGTCGTCTCTTGCAAGTGTCTTGCGGCAAGTTCCGCAAGGGTACTGTCGCGCACCTGGCGGTAGCTAGTGCCTTCGGCAGCGAGCCTCCGAGCGATGGTGCGCTTGGAGGTAAACATCGCTCGAGCGAGCATATCTTCACTGACCGTCGCCGCGGGTTGTGACAACATGAGTTGCCGCAGCCGATCGGCCAAAGTCAGATGCTTTCTGGGGGCTGACTGCAGTATCTCTTCGCATAAATCTCTGGCGCGCTGATAAGACTGTGTGTCGCTCGAGACATTGGCGTACTGCGCGAACTGTAAGGGAATCCAAAAAGCATCTGTCTCTGCGTCGAAACTTACCTCAGCTCTCAGTGCTTCGTGGTACTTCTCGGCGTAGCTCGGTGCTGGGTAAGAAAACGTGAATTTTAAATCGGGTAGGGCTTCGCCTGTCACAGCATCGGCCACAGCTTTGACCACAAGCGCAAAGCATTCCGTCAAGTGAATCCTATTTTCTTCACTGACTGGAACTGTAATCTTCAGGCGGCAGCATAAATAGTTTTCGACTTCTGCGATTTCTAAATGAGTAAACGAAATTCGCAAAGGTAAGAAGTCGCGCAAGGCCATCATGGCGCGCATCAGGGTGGGGCTGCTAAGGGCCAGATAACCGATAGGGCCGAAAGTGTTGGGTGTGAGCTGGCTACCTGCAACCAAGCCAAATCCTGGCTTGCCATACAAGCCGCGCGCGTTATCGATAATGACCATTTGCGATTGAGCGCTGATCAGTGTGTTGTCACCCGGCATCAGTATGGCCGGGTCTAAGCCAGAGCCGGCAAGTAAGCGCGGTAAGTCGCGCTCTTGCAAATTTAGAACACGCGCCGTAATTCGCGTATATAGCGAGGGTATGAAATCTTCCCGTCGTTGACTCATGTTGACACCGATCACTCGAAAACACAGAGTGTCCTAAAAAATACGCATTGTGTCAAAATAAGACCGCCTTTAAACTCCGCTATTCGTTACAATGTCGAAATAGCACAAGGAGCATATTATGGTTAGCATTACCTTTATACAGCACAACGGCGATGAAATGACGATCGATGCGGAAGAGGGTCGTTCATTAATGGAAAATGCTATCGCCAAGGGCGTTGATGGTATCGACGCTGACTGCGGTGGCGGTTGTGCCTGTGGTACGTGCCACGTGTTTATCAGCGAGGCGTTCATCGATAAGTTATCCGCTCAAGATGAGCTTGAGGATGCCATGTTAAGCATGCGCCCAGATCGTGAGGCGAATTCCCGCTTGAGCTGTCAGGTGCAAGTTACCGAGGCGCTCGATGGGATGGTTGTCAACGTCCCAGAATATCAAATGTAAGGTATCGAGCAGACTAGCCTCGGCGTTTAGTCTGCTCTTCTTTAATGCCTTGTAAAAACGTATAGGCACTGTCTGTTAGGCACTGGAAAATACACAAATTTGGCGCTAAACGATTCAAACGTTTGGTCATTTGCAGGCTGACTAAACCGTGTCCCATCGCCATAAGCTTCACGGCAAGTTCTCGGGGTTCAGTCGTTAGTTGTTCGGCTTTCACCCAGTCATCCACCAAGTCTACTAGCTCGTTGAACGCTCCCAACGTTGTGAACTGAGCATTCTCTAGCGTATCGATCAGCACCTCCCCCCACATTAAATCAAAGAATGCGGCCTTCTCGGTAACATAGCGCATATAGGCGTGGCCAGAGCTGATGATGCGGTCGATGCTTCCGCGAGGGTGAGGCTCGATGGCGTGATTTATGGCGGAATGCAGGCCGATGAACCCAAGTTCTGCCACGCGCGCGAGCAGGTCCTCTTTGTCTTTGAAGTGTCGGTAGGGAGCGCCCGAGCTAACGCCCGCTCTGCGAGCCGCTTCGGACATTGTAAAGTCAATGCTGCCGCGCTCTTCGATCAGCTCAGCGGCCGCAAGTATAAGAGTATTTTTTAAGTCGCCGTGGTGGTAGGGGTTGCTTGCGGTCGCTTTACTTGTGGTCATGCGTGCACCTCTGACGCTTCTCTGGTTTCGGAGGCGCGCGATGAACGAGCGACCAATAAAAACGCTGGGGGCACCAGATAAAAACTAATCAGGGTCGACAGCAAGACGCCGCCTGCGATCGCCATGGCAAAGGGAGGCCAAAATTGACCACCCTCTAATATGAGCGGTAGGAAGCCTCCAAAGGTGGTAATCGTCGTCGAGACGATATGTCGGCTCGAATCCATGACAACATTACGCATACTGAGAACCTCGCCACGCGTGGCTTCGGTATCGAGCTGAAGCGCGGTGATAATAATGATTGCGGCGTTGATGGATACACCAATCGAGCCAATCACACCAATCAATGCTTGTAAGCCGAAGGGGTAGCTAAAAATCTCGATGGCCAATAAGCTGAGCGTCATGGAGCACAGGCAAACCAAAAAGCCCACCGCGGTTAAACGCCAGGAGTTGAAGGTCAGCAGCATCGTCGCGAGTAACGAGGCCATGATTAACCCGAGCGGTGCCATGATATAACCGACGACCTCCGCGCGCTCGTTGGCATCACCACCAAATTTGATGCTGTAGCCGGGAGGGAGCTCGATGGGGTCATTTTCTAAATCGGCCTGCAGCTCTTTAAGGGCTTCTTCCGGTAATATCCCGCGTACCAAATAGCCTTGGACGGTGTTAAGCCGCTCGCCGTCTTGTCTAGTAATTGGGCTGTAGCTGGGCACCAGTTTGAAGTCACTGACGGCACTCAACGGAATATAGTTACTATCGGTGTCCAATCCTGCGGGTGCTTGCAAGTGCGTTAGGGCGTTGGTGCCGGTCCAGTTTTCAGACGCTAGGCGCACCCGGATGGGAAGTCGCTGCGTACCCTCCAAGATCTCGCCACTGGTCGTGCCTGACAAGGCGGCTCCGACATTAGCCGCAAGGCTCGCCACATCGAACCCGGTGTATTTAAGCGCTTCTTCTTTTACCTGCAATTCCACTTTTGGTGGAGCCCCCAAAATTGAGGCATTGGTGTGCGTTACGGCGGGAATGCGTGCCATTCTTTCTCTGAAAAGATTGCCGTATTCACGCAAGGTGGTCAGATCGGGGCCATAGATCTCGACCTCCAAGGGCGCAGCAACGGGCGGACCTTGGTCGATGCCACGCACCACCGATCGTGCATTGGGGAATGCGTGGTCCAGTTGACCTTGCAGCTCGCGAATGGCCGCATCGGTTTTTTTGGGATCACGAGTCAGTACCAGGGCTTCCGCCCAAGTGGAGACACCGTCCATTTTGCGATACATGTTGTAGTAGAAAGGCGGCGCGCTCTCGCCCACCGTCCAATCGATGCGTCGTACCTGAGGATGCTGACGAACAAAGGCATCCATCGCCTTGGCTGTCGCGAGGGTTTCATCGATCGAACGTCCGTTGGGGAGTTTGACTTGGATGTAAATTTGGTCGCGGTCAGTTCCGGGGAAAAATTGCGACGTCAGCGTTGGAAAGGCCAAAATCCCGACGACCGGCAGTACCAGGGCGCAAGTAATCGCCGTCTTTGGGAAGGCCAGCGCAGCATCTAATGAACTTGCCAGCATGTCACTCAGCCACTTTATGGTGACGCCCCGTTGCATGAAGCCTGTGCTGTCGCCATCGGGTAGTAGCCTCGCCGCGAGGACCGGTGTAATCGCGAGGGCTAACACCAACGACGTGACCAGCATTATGATGACCGAGGTTGCAATGGAACCCATGAATGAGCCGGCAGGGCCAGGTAGTAAGGCGAGCGGCAAAAACGTTAAGACGGTGGTTACCGTAGAGCTTAATAGGGGAATAAACATACGGTTGACGCTTAGCTCGATGGCATGGCGACGGGATGCCCCTTCCTGTAGGCGCTTACGTACGTCGTCCGTCATAACAATCGAGCCATCCACCAAAAGTCCTAGAGCCACTATGAGCCCGGTTATCGACATTTGGTGCAATGACATACCAATTAATTGCATGATGGTTAAGGCGGTAAGCGCACACAAGGGTAAAATGATCGATACCACGATCGCCGCGCGCCAACCTAAAGTGAGGAGCAATACGCCTATGACAATAGCGACCCCCATCACTAAGTTACCGAAAACACTCGCGAGACGCTCTTCGCTGTATTTGCCCTGATCATAGGAGATTTCGAACTTTAGCTCTGGCGCTAGGGTTCGCTGATACTCCCAAATCGCCTGCTCAAATTTCTTGGTCCACTGATCGACTTGCAGACCCGACTTCATGGCAATACCGACCAAAATACCGCGTCGCCCATCGGTCAGGACATAGCCTGAAGCAGGCGTTCGCTCGATCTTTTGAATGGTCGCTACATCGCTGAGGCGAGTAACACCGCCAGAGGTGTTCGTTTGCAGCACAATTTGCCCGAGTTCTGCGGCGCTATCAAACTGTCCCTGGAGCTCTACCAGCAGATTATTGTTTGCGCCTTGAGTCAGGCCAGCTGGGCGTTTGGAGTCCGCCCTGTTGACCGCCTCGATAACTTGACCTAAGGTCAGGCCGCGCACAATCAATTGTGTTTGATCGACAGCAACAAGCACCTCCTCGTTCGCTTCTCCGTATATGTCTACCAGACTGGTGCCGCTGTAGTTACGGGCAAAATCAGCGAAGTTTTCGGCCGCACGGCTAAGTACACCCATCGGGATGGTTTCGCCGTCCTTAGCACTCATGGCGACAATCGTAGTGTAGGCAATTAAGCGGTCATCATCGAAGATGGGGTTGCCAGCGCCCTCAGGAAATCGCAAGCTCGCATCGCCCAAAGCATCGCGAATCTCGCCCCAGGTCACCTCCATCTCTTCATTGGTCAAAAAATCGGATAAGCGAATGTTGATCGATGAGATATTGGCATTACTGATGGACGCAATCTCGTTGATCTGCGGGATTTTTTTAAGCTCTTCCTCAATTGGACGAGTGACCAGAGCCTCGACGCGGTCCGGCGTGGCGCCGGGGAACACGGTCGTCACTGTCGCCACAAAATTCATCATGGTCGGATCTTCTTGGCGACCGAGTTGTTGGAAGGCGTTTACACTAACCGCCACGATAACAACGATAATCAGCGCCAGATAGCGGGATTTGTCGTAGAGTTTTTGAGCAATCATTGGGCGGCCTCGACTGGGTTGATCGCCATTCCGGGAACCAAGCGGTGGGTGCCGCTGGCGATGACCTTGTCGCCGTTCTTCAATGAACCTCGAACGTACACGCGGTCATCGGCAAAGTCGATGATCTCGAGAATGGCCCGCTCCGTCACGATTTTATCTTCTTGGTTGGTCCGCGCTACAAGTGCGGTCCACAGCCCGCGTCCGCCCTCTGTTAAGGCGGTCATGGGTAACCAACCGCCGGCAGTCTCGATTGTGATAGCGTGGTGCAAGACGGCAACTTGGCCGGGTGTCGCCTGGCTATCATCGACTAGGGCAATTCGGACCGTTTGCGTGCGGGTACGCAGGTCTAATTTACTGCTAATGCCGAGAATTTGCCCAACAATCGCTTGGCCATCGATGTAGACCGTCACGACCTCGTCGATTACAAGCTGGGTCGCGATCTGCGCCGGTATACCGATAATGGCTTCGCGACCTTCTTTGCTGGTGATGTCATAAATGGGTGAGCCCGACGCCACAACGTCACCGATACTCGCATGTCGAGCATTGACTGTCGCGGCAAAGGGCAGCGTTAATTCGCTTTTGGTTAGTGCAACGTTGACCGCGGAGAGTTCCGCTTGTAGCGCAGTTTTGGCGGCATCAGCACTCTCTAGACCCAAGCGAGCCTCGTCGAATTGTCCTTGGGAAACGGCGCCTCGGCCATACAAATCTTGAATTCTCTCGAACTGTAGATTGGCCAGCTCTACCTGAGCTTGCGCTTGCTTGAGGTGCGCATCTAACGCTTGTTGGTTAGCGACTAAAGTTCGCGTATCGAGCCTCGCCACGATTTGCCCAGCTTCGGCCGTGTCGCCCACCCGCAGGTCTAGCGAAATCAAAGTGCCCGGAATTTCAAAAGCAAGACGAGTATCTTCTTTCGCGGCAACGATACCGGCGAACGTTACCGTTTTTTCATAGCTGTCTTGCTGAACGAAGCGCGTGATTTCTGCGTCGAGTGCTCGATCTGTATCGACTGCAACAGTCGCAGGCGCTTTAGTGTAAAGCGCACCGGTCAGTAAGGTTGCGGCGCCGCCGGCAATGCAGAGGGCGATGATGCTAACAAGAGGGCGTGGCAAAGGCATGAATTTAGGCTCGAAGTAAGAAGTTCTTACATAATGTAAGAGCTTCTTACACTAATGTCAATTCTCAGGCTTGGCTTGCATGCAATAGAGAATTCTGAGAGTATTGCGCGCCCTAGAGATAGGCTCGCTATGGTCGCCCAGGCGGTCCCCTCGCAACGAGAATTGGTAAACCCCGCCAGGCCCGGAAGGGAGCAACGGTAGTCAATGCATCGTGTGCCGGGGTGTGGCTGTTTGGGCGGCCTCCAATTTCGTCTTTATGCCTTGTTAGTGTATGCTTAGCCGCTGATATTGTTGCAGGTTTAAATCCATGGCGTACACGGTTCTGGCGCGCAAGTATCGCCCTCAGATCTTTCGAGAAATGGTCGGGCAAGAGCACGTTTTAAAAGCGCTTATTAATGCCCTCGACCACGACAGGTTGCACCACGCCTATTTGTTTACTGGTACGCGAGGCGTGGGTAAAACCACCGTCGCCCGCGTGTTAGCAAAGTGCTTTAACTGTGATCAGGGGGTGAGCTCTGAACCCTGCGGTGTGTGCAGCGCCTGCCAAGAAATCGCAGAGGGGCGCAGCGTGGATCTTATTGAGGTGGATGCGGCGTCTCGAACCAAGGTCGAAGACACCCGTGAGCTTTTAGAAAACGTGCAGTATGCACCCTCACGTTCGCGCTACAAAATCTACTTGATCGACGAAGTTCATATGCTGTCGTCACACAGTTTTAACGCTCTGCTAAAAACCTTGGAAGAACCTCCAGAGCACGCAAAGTTTTTGCTGGCGACCACGGACCCGCAAAAACTACCGGCCACGATTCTGTCGCGCTGTTTGCAGTTTCATCTCAAAAATTTAAGTCCCGATCGGATCAGTGATTATCTTGGTCACGTGTTGGAACGCGAGATGATTCAGGCGGATCCTGCAGCATTGGCTGAACTCGGGCGTGCCGCTGAGGGTAGCATGCGCGACGCGCTCAGCTTGACCGATCAAGCCATCGCATTTGGTGGGGGGCAAGTCAGAACAGCGGATGTCAGCTCCATGTTAGGCAGTATTGCCAGCGGTAAGGTTTTGCCTCTGTTACAGGCACTGCAAGCAGGGCAGGCTAAAGACATGTTAGATGCGGTGAGTCTGCTCGCGGAGCACGGTGCAGATTTCGGTAAGGTCGTTGATATGTTGCAGCAATGGTTGCATCAGATTGCCCTGGCTCAATGGGTACCAGGTACCTTGCAGCATGCCGCGCTGGACGCTGAGGCAATACAAGCACTGGCGCACGTGATGGCGCCCGAAGATGTGCAGCTGTTTTACCAGATGCTGGCTTCGGGGCGTGTGGACGTGGTCAGTAGTAGCGATCCTAAGGCGGCGTTCGAGATGTTGCTGTTACGTTTGATGGCTTTCCGGCCGGCAATTGCGTTCAGTGATGAATCCGTGAGCTTCGAGGTGACCGCTGCGCAGACTTCCGATTCGGGCGTCGTGTCTGTTGCTCACGATATTCCAGAGCAGGTGTCCACGGCTCAAATTCAATCTGCAGGCAACCATGAGGACTCTGACACGAACTTAGTGTCTGACTCGTCGTTAGCTCCTGCACCTTGGGATGATCAGCCCGTGGCGCACTTGCAAGATTCGGCACCTCCTTGGGGCGAAGCGACTGCTCCTGATCATGGTGACGCGCTTACTAGCGCGGCTGTTGAGCCGAACGTTCAGAGCGTGCCTTCAGCCGAACCGGCTATTTTGGAGGACCCGAGCCCAAAAAAGTCTGAAGCCGAAGCGCCCCTCGAATCGGTCGAGGTGGCTTTTCAGTTGGCGGTAGACACGTGGCCATCCGAATTTACGCGTTTGGGTTTGAGCGGGATCTTGTACA
>NZ_CBFHWH010000072.1:0-10945 GCF_965659035.1 Aequoribacter sp.
CGTTTTCGTGATTGCAAGCACGAAGCTGAGCCAGATTGTGCGCTTTTGGCGGCGGTGGACGAGGGGCGTATCAGCGAAGCTCGATTTCGCAGTTATCAAATATTGGTCGACGCGTTAGACGCCGACCGCCCCGTCTAAACGTTTATTCGTGAGGCAATGCATTCGCCCATGCGGATGTCGTTGCCCGCGTGACACCAAGTCTCCCAAGCGATCTGATCTTTGCCGAACAGCAAAATGACAGTTGACCCCAGTTTAAACCGGCCGAGCTCATCCCCTTGCTTGAGCTCGATAGCCGGCGCTGGTTGGGCGTAGTGGCGAGTAATAATCTGCGATCCAGGAGGTGCCACTTGGCCTTCCCAGACGGTTTCGATACCCGCTACGATCATAGCACCCACCAAGACGGCTGCCATTGGGCCCGCCTCTGTGTCGAAGAGGCACACCAAACGCTCGTTGCGAGCAAACAGTCCATCGACATTTTCGGCGGTGGTTTGATTTACCGAGTAAAGGTCGCCAGGGATGTATCGAGTGGCGAGCAGGGTGCCTTGAATCGGCATATGAATGCGGTGATAGTCTTTTGGGCTTAAGTAAATAGTAGCGAAATCGCCATCTTGGAAGAGCGCGGCCCATTCTTCGTTGCCACCGAGTAGGCTGGTAGTTGTAAATGATTTGCCCTTGGCTTGAAAAATCTGATCCCCATTGATTTTACCAACCTGGCTAAAGGCTCCATCTGCGGGACTCAGCACATCGGCAACGGCCAGCGGGCGAGCCCCTGGCTTTAAGGCGCGAGTGAAAAACTCGTTAAAATTGACGTAGGCTTCGGGGTAGGGTGCGAAGGCCTCTTCCATATTGACCTGATAGTGTTTAATAAACGCTTTTATCAGGGTGTTCTTGAGCCATTTTGGATGCTTGAGTTCGGCAAGGCGCCCCACCCAGCGAGACAGTAGGTGTTGGGGTAATAGGCGCTGAAGCAAGATAAAAGGCGACATAATCAAATCCGCAGGTACCACGTAAACCGCAAGTATATAGATTTTCTGGTAGTAACGGGGAGTCAGATTTTGGTTTGAATCTGAAAATTTCGGTACTTTTGCGCTAGCGTGTCCGATTCTGTAGTCGGTGCATAACACCCTGTGCATTTAAGGCCAGATCTTGACCAAGACTGTCTAATATCGTCGTTGCCTCTGGCCCGCTAAACGTCTGGGTTAAATTGTGCAGCGTGATGTTTTGAAGCTCTGCAGCGGCGTGCTCGATGTCGCTAATGTTGGCATAGGCGCCAATTTGTTGCTTTAGGCTTTGTGCTGTTCGAACGTCAAAGGGGATACGGCCGTAATGGGTAGGGTAAATCCACTGGGGCTTTTTAGCAGCGATGATATCGATAGACTCTTGGTAGTATGACGGCAAGAACTGTGTGGGGGTCGTGGCCGGCAAGGCAAAAGGCCAATCCCCTGTCTGCATGCAGGGGTAGCAAATGCCGAACGAGTCGCCGGTAAACCAGCCGCGGCTTTGCTCGTCCCACAAACACAGGTGGTGGTCCGCGTGACCCCGGGTATGATAGGCGGTGAGCCCGCGCTGACCAACCTCTACTGAATCGTGATCTTCTAAAATGACTACTCGATTTTCTGGTACCGGTATCAACTGCCCATACAGTGCGTCGAAAGCTTCTCCGTAGACTCCGCGAGCGGAGGCTTCGAGGCGCGAAGGGTCGATTAAGTGGCGCGCAGCTTTGGGGTGACAGTAGAGCTTGGCATTGGGCATGGCCTCAATCCAATGCCCAGCGGCGCCGGCATGATCTAGGTGCGCATGGGTCGGGATAACGGCGCTGAATTGGTCGAGAGACAGCCCTAAATCGCTAATGCGTTCCATCATGGCGGATAGGGCAGGGCCGGTGCCGGTTTCGATAAGGGCGCATTCCTCCCCATCTTGTACAATGTACGCGCAAGCGATACCAGGTGCAGCGTAGTCGGTGTCAATGCAAAAAATGTGGTCGGTGTAGCGCTGCGTATCCATGGTTTGTGTCATCTCCGGGGCCAATCGCAATGGCAACAAGACTATGTTTTCTCAGTGCGAAGGTCAAAATTCCCGCAAAAAATAGTCGGGTTGCGTGCTACCGCAGGTTAGAATTCAAGAAAACACAAAAATGAAGTCATTATGAGTCCCGTATTTAAGCGCCATTTTTGGCTGGCCGGTTTGCTGTTCAGTTCGTTGACCAGTTGCTTTGCAGGCGAGCACGCTCCGCCCGATTTTGCAGCTATCGAGAGTGTGCAAGCTCGTAAAACAGCGTTTTTTGATTATCTTCAGCCGATCGCTGCGAGGGTAAACACGAGCATTCTAGAAGATCGAAGCCGGCTTTTGGATATCGCAGAATCAAAAGACAGTATAGGTTGGTGGGATCGGCGTTTCTTGAACCGACTGGCAGAGCGCTACGATGTGGATCCGAGTGATAAGCAAACACTGTTGCGCCGCGTTGATGTCGTGCCCGTCAGTTTGTTGCTGGCACAAGCGGCCAACGAGAGCAACTGGGGGCGATCTCGTTTCGCGACTCAGGGCAAAGCTTTGTTTGGTCAATGGTGTTTCACGCCGGGTTGTGGCATGGTGCCCAAAGGCCGTCCTGCGGGGCAGACTTATGAGGTGCGCTCGTTCTCGACGTATCGGGACTCGGTAAAAGCATACGTACATAACCTAAATACCGGAGACGCCTACCGCGAGTTGCGCCTTATTCGAGAGCAAGAGCGCAAGCGATTGAGTAGCCCGGAAGGTGCAGAGTTGGCTGAAGGGTTGATTCGTTATTCGACGCGTGGTGAAGAGTATGTCAAAGAGATCCAGTCCATGATTCGGTTTAATAAGTTGGATCGTTTTGATGATGTAGCCTCAGCTTGCTCGCACACGGAAATGGATCACCGTTGTTAAAGACCCAACAAGAATATAAGGATGAACATGAGTCAGGTTGTCGATCGTTGGCATGCACTTGCCAAAAATCATACCAGCGAAGGTTTGCACGAGATGTTGGCCGACGAGGTGGTGTTTCACTCGCCGGTGGTACATTCACCCCAAGAGGGGCGTGCGATTACGCACGCGTACTTATCGGCTGCCTTTCACGTATTAATGAACGAGTCGTTTACTTATGTGCGTGAAATCATTGGGCCACATGATGCAATGCTTGAGTTTAAGCTTGAGCTCGAAGGGATTCATGTAAACGGTGTGGACATTATTCATTGGAATGACGATGGCAAGATCACCGACTTTAAAGTGATGGTGCGCCCACTCAAAGCCATCGATGTGGTGCGCAATCAAATGGCCGCAATGCTAGAGAGTATGGCCAAGGCGGGTTAAGCCGTCCTGGCCTGGGCGTTCCTACAGCTGCTCTTCAGCAAAAGCGGCTAGGCGCGAACGCACAATCCCGCCTATGGTCATAATACCGGCATGGGCGTAGGCCTTACTTTTTTCGACCAGGTAGGTCAGTCCCGAGCTGAGTGGCGATATGTATTTATTGTCGATTTGAGCAAGGTTGCCAAGCACAACAATTTTCGAATCGGATCCAACCCTCGAAATTATCGATTTTAACTGAAACTGGGTGAGTCCCTGTGCTTCGTCGATGATGATATAAGCATTATTGAACGAGCGTCCGCGCATAAAGTTTAAAGACTTAAACTGAATATTGGCGCGCTCTTTGACGTAGTCGATCGAACCGCTGGTGGATTCGTCAGCACCGTGCAGAATCTCGAGATTGTCGTCAAATGCGGCAAGCCAAGGTGCCATTTTCTCTTCCTCTGTCCCGGGTAAAAAGCCAATGTCCTCGGCGATGGGCGGCGTCGATCGGGCGACAATGAGTTTGCTGTATTTGCCGCCTTCAAGAATGGCATGCAGGCCGTAGGCCAGCGCAATTAAGGTTTTGCCTGAGCCTGCGGGCCCGGTGAGGACTGTCATGTCGATGTTGCTGTCGTCCAGCAAAGCCATGGCCATGGCTTGCTCCAGGTTACGCGGAGTCAGTCCCCAAAATTGGCGGTTCATTAAATGATGACGATCTTCGACTCTCAGGTAGAGGTGCTCGCTGTCCATGCGCTTTACACAGGCAATGAACTCTTGCTCGTCGTAAATGAATTGATTGGGGTAGGCCTCTGGTAATACCTCCCGAGGCACTCGGTACAGCGTGGTATCGCCCTCACGTAGTGTCTCGACTTCAGCTACACCCGACCAAAAATCACCTGTGATTCTTGTCCAGCCCCGCGCCAGTAAGTCAATGTCGTCCAGAACTTTATCGCGGCGGTAATCTTCCACGTGTAAAAGCCCCGAGCCTTTGGCTTTGATGCGCATATTGATATCTTTGGTTACCAAGCAAACAAAGCTGTCTTCTGCGGCTGCTTGAAGGCGCAGGGCGACATTGATGATTCGGTTGTCGTTACTGTGTGCTTCTTTAACACTTAAAAATGGTACGTCGCTGTCATCGTCAATAATTTGATCGGCATAAACCGATAGATTGCCCAGGGGGCCTGACACCGACGATCCCGGAATTTCAACACCGGCTTGTAGCTCTGCCGGCGTGGCGCCCTCGACAATTTTCTCGATGAGGTTGATGGCAATTCGTGCCTCTCGACTGACTGTTTTATCGCGTCGATCCTTAATGTCGTCGAGTTCTTCCAAAACGGTCATGGGAATGACGACATGGTGCTCATTAAAAGCCGTAATGGCGTTGGGGTCATGAAGCAGGACGTTGGTGTCTAGGACGTAGGTTTTTTTGGGTGAAGAGGTCAGGGGGGTGGGTTCAACTCGAAGCTTGGGCGATACCGACATGCAGCGTTCCTTTTCAAGAAGATTCCGTTTCAGTCTCGGTGGGCTTATACGCGCTGTCAACAATAAAATCATGCTTTCGTTAATTTGCGTTAAAGCCTCGTATAATCACTGACAGACCGGTGTTTTTCCGTTATGCTTTTTCTTTTTTGTGAAAAGCTCTCCATGCTAGATAAAGATGCGTTGGCCAGCCTTAAAGGCCTAAAATCGCAGATGGAGGCGGAAAAAGAGCGAGTTGATGCAACCATCAAAGGCACTCAATCTCGCTACGGTTTTGCCGTACTGGATGATGGGCGTGAAATCTTTGTTCCGCCCGATGAAATGCTTAAAGTACTACCAGGTGACCGCGCGCGCGTGTGCGTTCATCCGGGCCGAGAAGGCAAGCCTGTCGCCGACATTGAAAAGCTCATCGAAAGTCCTATGGGCGAATTCGTTGGGACTTGCGTGACCAAAGGGAAAGCATTTTTCGTGCAACCCGATTTCGGCACTCTCACACGCTGGTTGTTTGTTCCGCCTCACGCCCGTAATGGCGCCAAGGCTGGCGATCACGTGCGATGCGCCATACTGCGTCACCCCATTAAAGACGGTAAACCGCAAGCTAAAATCTTGCGAGTGTTGGGTAATCATTCGACACCCGGGATCGAAAACCAATACGCGGTAGCAAGCTTTGGTTTGGCTGACGAGTGGTCTCCAGCTTTACAAAAAGACGTTGAGGCAGCGGTTGAAGCGGGTATCAGTCTTGAAGGTCGTGTCGATTTAACCGCCTTAGGTTTTGTCTCGATCGATGCCGCCAAAACGCAGGATATTGACGACGCCTTATACGCTGAAACTACTGCTGATGGTTGGACTCTTTACGTCGCTATTGCTGACCCGGCAGATTATATTAAGCCTGGGTCTAGGCTTGACCAGGCTATTTGTGCGCGCGCGACCTCGGTGTATTTTCACGGTGATGTCATCCCAATGATGCCTGAACTATTGGCACAGCAAACGTGCGCATTAGTTGAGGGCGAGCCGCGCCCGGCTCTGGTGTTAAAGGCGGATATCAACAACGACGGTGAAATTACCCAATTTAAATTCATCGAGGCGATTATCAAGTCGCACGGCAAGTTAAGCTACTACGCGGTAGATCGCTACCTGTCGGGTAATAACGAAGACCCCGTGATGCACACTTCTGCCGTTGAAGCCTTATACCAGTTGTATCGAGTATTGCGTGAGCGTCGTTCTGCAAACGAGCTGGTCATGGAAGATCGCCAAGAGTTCCGCTGGGTGTTAAATGATCAGAAGCAGATCGAATCGATCGAGCCCAATGAAAAGCTAACTTCGCAAAAGCTTGTTGAAGAATGCATGGTCGTAGCCAATCGCTGTGCTGCGCAGTTCATGCTAGAAAAGCAAAGCAGTGGTCCTTTTGTCACTCATAGCGGTTTCAGAGCCGATCGATTGGACGAGGCCAAGCAGTTTTTCGAGCGGTTTGCGCCTGAGCTTCTAGAGGTTGACCCGACGACTGTTGCGGGATATCGCCAGATAATGGCGACGCTCGCCAGCAGTGAGCATGAACTGCCTCTACGTCAAATGGTCAACCGTTTGCTGACGCGCGCTAGCCTGACGACGGCGGGTGGTGCCCACATGGGTATGGCTCTGCCGGCTTACACTAATTGCACATCGCCTTTACGCAAGTACGCCGATTTGTTGGTTCATCGACAGTTAAAAGCTTTGTTGCGAGACCAAGTGGATACGGGCATCGAACAGGGCGTGCTGGATGGCTTGAGTCAGAGCATTCAAACTGCGCGAGATGCCTGCATCTACGCAGAACGGTGGCTCGCGGCCAATTACCTGAAAAAGCTGACTGGATTTAAGCGACAGGTTCCCTTGAGCGCGGTCGTGGCGCAAATCAGTAGCAGTGGCTTTATTGCGCGCTTAACTGATTCAGGCCTTGAGGGGTTTGTCGATTTGCGCAAGGATCCTGAAAAGTTCAGCTTTGATAAATGGACGGTCAGTCTAACTTCAACGACGCGGCGCTTTCAGTTGGCCCAAGAAGTCGCGGTGTACTGTGTTGGCTTTGATCCGAAAACTCGGGTGATCAACTTTGAGCTGGTGCCGGATTGCGGCTTGAAAACGGCTGGCTAATTCGGTCTGTTACAGGATCTTCAGTTTAAAGCCGCTCTCGTAGCGGTTTTTCACCTTTTTGTGTTCCCAAAACTATTTGCACTTGCACCACCTCTACGTTAGTCTTTCTTTGGTAAGGCCACATGACCGCCTCGGTCGGGTGGTATGAGGTGTCAGCGCCTAGATTATCGTCGAGGTGATTTGCGCGAAATGTAGATGCAAGGATTTTAAGCCAAGCCCATCAGCTAGCACGCAATACAATGCAGAAGTTCTACTGGGTCTGAAGCGAGGAAGCTTAGTGATGGGGGAGTTTTCGGGTATGATTGGAGCAAATGAACAGTGAATAGCTCTATGAAAATACAGTCGATTAAGCAAGAACGTTTGTACCTTCGAGTTGCCGATCAGTTAGCAGAAAAGGTTCGTAATGGAGAGATCAAAGAGGGTGAGCGCTTGCCCTCCGAGCGAGATCTGGCATCGCTGTTTGGGGTCAGTCGTCCCACTATCCGCGAGGCCATGATTGCTCTCGAAATTGCCGATCTTGTTGAGATTCGCTCGGGTTCAGGAGTTTATGTAAAAAGGCCGGAGCTAAACGACAAGTCTATGCCGGATGATGCGCCAGGCCCACTCGAACTTATCGAAGCACGTTATTTTATAGAAGGCGAGGCTGCAGCGCTTGCCGCTCAACGGGCTAACGACACTGATTTAGCTCTCATTGCTGGTGCCCTGGACGATATGGCGGCAGAAAACGAAGCCTCCGATGCGCATGAGGATGCCGACGAGGCGTTTCACACCTTAATTGCAATGGCGACCAAAAACAGCGCGATGATCGCTATGATCGAACGGCTTTGGGAGTGGCGCACGACAACGGCCATGAGCATGTTTTTTCATGAGCAGCAGCGCCAAAGTGGAATCCAGCCCTCGGTTGAAGATCACCGTCAAATCTATGAGGCCATTCGGCGTCGTGATGCCGACGCAGCACGTTCGGCAATGCATTCACACTTGGGTCGAGTGTTGTCTCAAATTGTCGACGGCGAGCTGGGCTCAGGCGGCGTTTAAACAAAAATTTTACAAAACGACTTGATTGGTCAGGCCACTTGACCGATAATGCCCAGCAATACAAATTCGTACTATGGCAAGGAATAGGCGATGTTAGAAACGTGGCGATGGTTTGGTCCCTCTGATCCAGTGACGCTCAGTCAAATCCGGCAAGCCGGTGCAACCGGTATCGTATCTGCCTTGGATCACATCCCCACAGGCGAAGCTTGGCCTCTTGCCGACATTCTCGAGCGTAAGACGATTATTGAAGAGGCAGGGCTCACCTGGTCGGTTGTGGAATCGGTACCCGTTCACAACAATATCAAATCACGCACCGCCGATTATGAGCGCATGATCGAAAACTACAAAGAATCGCTGCGTAATTTGGGCAAGGCCGGCGTGCGTACGGTGTGCTACAACTTTATGCCCGTGGTCGATTGGACTCGAACGAGTCTCTCGTACAAACTGCCCAATGGTAGCGTCGCGCTAAAATTTGAGATGACTGATTTTGCGGCCTATGACCGTTATGTGCTGGAGCGTTCGGGCGCCGAAACTTCCTACACTGCTGAGGTCTTAGCGAAGGCAGAGGCACGCTTTGCGCAAATGACCGAGCAAGATGTGCAAGCGCTCGAGACTAATATCATCGCCGGGCTACCCGGCGGCGAGGGCTCGTACGATCGCGCGGGTGTAAAAGCCGCGATAGAACGTTTTGCAGAATTTGATGATGAGACCTATCGCGGGCACTTGTTTGCTTTTCTTGATGAGGTTATCCCCGTTGCGGAAGAGGCTGGCGTGGTTATGGCGATTCACCCCGATGATCCACCGTTTTCGTTATTTGGCCTACCGCGCGTGATGTCTACCGCTGACGATGCGCGTAGGTTGACCGAGCACCTCCAAAGTCGTGCAAACGGTATTACGATGTGTGCTGGCAGCTTTGGTGCGCGGGCAGATGCGGATTTGGTCAGTTTGGTAAGGGCTTTCTCTGATCGGATTTACTTTGTGCATCTGCGCAACATTAAGAAAGAAGCGGACGGCTCGTTTATGGAGTCAGAGCACTTGGACGGTGACAACGATATTGTGGGTATAGTCGATGCGCTGCTCGATGAAGAAAACGCTCGTCGTGCACAATCAGAAAACTGGCTACCGATCCCAATGCGCCCTGATCACGGGCATACCATGGATGTCGACCAGCAGGCCAATACGACCCGCCCCGGCTATTCCTATGCTGGACGCATGCGTGGTCTGGCAGAGCTGCGAGGTGTCATTCATACCCTGTCTACTTTGAAGAAAATCGCGGTCTAACAATGTCTAAAACAGTGCCCGCGATTGTGCATATTGGTTTGGGCGCTTTTCACCGCGCTCATCAAGCGGTGTATTTGCAGTCGTACTTCGATCGAACGGGCGATGACTCGTGGCAACTTTGCGCCGCCAATATTCGCTCCAATCAGGCGATTGTCGATGCGCTTCACGACGCCGATCACTGCTATCCGGTTGTGGCTTACGAGTCGGAAGATACGGCGACGCTGACGAACGTGCGGGTTATAAGCGATACCCTGTTTGCGGGAAGCGATAAGTCTGTTTTGGTGCAGCGATTAATCGACCCCGCAACACGCCTAGTGACATTAACGGTCACCGAAAAGGGTTATGGATTATTGTCGAATGGTGAAGCCTTGAACCAAGAGGATCCGGCGATTGCCGCTGACTGGCAGAGCCTGGACGCGCCTAAATCGGTCCCTGGATTATTGCTGACTGCCATACACACGCGAGTGGCTCAAGGGCTTGCTCCCTTCACCGTGTTATCTTGCGATAACCTGCCACACAATGGCAGGCGTATTCAGACCGCCGTGTGTTTGTTGGCACAGCGGCACTATCCAGAGCTGGTAGACAGTATTCAGGCCATGAGTTTTCCGTCGAGCATGGTCGACCGCATCGTGCCCGCCGTGACCGACGAGGCTATTGCGAAATCCGTGCGCTGGGTTGGTAGGAAAGATCCACTTGTTGTCGTGACCGAGCAATTTTCGCAATGGGTTGTCGAAGATGATTTTGGCAATGGTCGTCCTGATTGGGAGCTCGATGGCGTCACTATGGTTGACGATGTTGAACCCTATGAGACGATGAAGTTGCGTCTGCTTAACGGAGCACACTCGCTCTTAGCGTACGCGGGACTCTTGCTTGGACACTCTACAGTCGACCAGGCGATTAACGACCCAGCCTTGCGTGCCCTGGTGCTAGCCTACTTTGGCGAAGCCCGCGTTACGGTAAGAGTTGCTGTCGATCTGGACGATTATTGCTGTGCTCTACTTAAGCGCTTTGCGAACAATAGTTTGCACCACCAGTTAGCTCAGATCGCGATGGATGGCTCGCAAAAAGTGCCACAGCGGTGGTTGCGCGGCGTCATTGATCGCAGACAGCAAGGCTTGGATTCACCGATTACGGCCCTGGCTCTCGCGTGCTGGATGGCGCATCTGCGCGGAACGGGTGTAGAGGGCGCCTCTTACCCTATTAATGACCCCTTGGCGGTCAGTTTGGCGCAATGCGTCGATGATGAGCCTAGCGCTTATGTCGCTAAGCTCATGGCATTGGATGGCTTGGTGCCGCTAGCCTGCCGTGACGATGATCGCTTTATCGCTCAGCTGGTTGGGAGCCTTGCGCGTGTCAGTGATTGCGCGACGACGGAAGCGCTTAAAAAACTATTCGTTGACGTGACGCCTTAGCGTCACGTCAGCTTCGCTTTTTAGCCCCACTGTTTGATCAGTTGTTTACCTAAGGCCATTTGGTGGACTTGATCCGGGCCGTCTGCTTGGCGGCACCAGCGGGCATAATTGAACGCATCGGCTAAAAAGTAATCGGCGGTCAAACCGCCGGCACCATGCATTTGCATGCATTTATCCAATACGTTTTGAATAGTGCGTGGCACGCCCACTTTAGCGGCGGCTATCATATCGCGCGCATCTTTGGCGCCGACTTGGTCCATTTTGTGACAGGCTTTGAGCACCAGCAATCGCGATGTCTCGATGTCAATAAA
>NZ_CBFHWH010000073.1:0-10804 GCF_965659035.1 Aequoribacter sp.
TTCTGGCACGCGGTATAATCACTCAGGTGTTCGTGGATCCTGACACTCGAAAGTCGATCGCGATACCTGAGCCATTTCGGTCAAATATCATCGAACGGCAAGGCAACTGGTTAGTCGAGTAACATTCATCGAAACCTCGGGATTCATTCAACTCTCGAAGTACGCTAAAACATCGACCATACCTCACTGTTCTTATAGAATGGTGACTTTTTCAGGGGGTGTCATGACGCGCCGATTGTGGCCCGAGTGGCAAGAACAGTGGGGCGTGTTACTGGCATGGCCTCATGCCGAGACCGACTGGGTTGGCAACCTAGACGCCGCTAGGTTGTGCTATCGAGATATCATTGTTGCCATCACGCGGTATGAATGCGTTCTGTTGTTGTGCCGAGATGAATCAACTCAGATCGAGGCACAAGCCATCTTAAGCAGTTCAGGTGTCGACTCGGATCGTGTCATCTTTTTGGTTTTGCCTTACGACGATACTTGGGCTCGAGATTTTGGTTTTATCTCGACTTTTTCCGAGACGGGGCCCGTGCTGCTGGACTTTCAGTTCGATGCGTGGGGCGGGAAATTTAATGCCTCGGCGGACAACGACATTAATCAGCAGCTCTTTCGCCAACCTTTGCTGAATCACAACCAAACCGAAACGCAAGTCTGGGTGTTGGAAGGTGGAAGCATCGAAACCGACGGTCTAGGAACCTTGCTGACCACCCGTAAGTGTCTGCTGAACCCTAATCGCAACCCAGATCTCGATGAGGCGGAAATCGAGCGGCGTTTACAGTCGTCTTTGGGCGTAGACAGAGTGCTGTGGTTGGATCACGGTGAGCTAGAAGGTGACGATACCGATGCCCACATCGATACCTTGGCCCGTTTTGTGGACGAGCAAACCATCGTGCACATGGCCTGTAGCAACCCCAAAGATGCGCATTACCGCGAGTTGCAGGCAATGGCACTGGAGTTGCAGGCTTTACGGCAGCTTAATGGTGCGCCTTATAACCTTGTGCCGATTGAGCTGCCCGAAGTCTTCGACAATGAGGGACGGCGTTTGGGTGGGAGTTACGTCAATTTTCTATTGGTGAACGGTGCATTGATTGCGCCGACTTATGGTGACGATGTGGCAGATGGCGCGGCTTTGGCACAGCTTGCTAAGGCTTGCCCGAATCGAGACATTGTCCCCGTGGATTGCCGAGCATTGATCGAACAAAATGGCAGTTTACACTGTGTCACTATGCAAATACCCAAAAAGGTGGTGAATTGTGAGTCGTGAGATAACCGTTGGCGTCGTTCAACACGCAAATACCGGCGACTATGCTGGGGATGTCGCTACCAGTGTGCAAGGTATTAGGCGAGCTGCAGCGAAGGGAGCAAATTTGATTCTGCTGCAAGAGCTGCACGCGGGTTTGTACTTTTGTCAGGTCGAAGACACAAACAATTTTGATCTAGCAGAAACGATTCCGGGTCCAAGCACCGACATCTTTGGGGCTTTGGCGGCTGAATTGAACGTCGTGATTGTTTGCTCGTTGTTTGAGAAAAGAGCCACGGGGCTTTATCACAATACCGCGGTAGTGCTAGAGACTGACGGGTCCATTGCAGGCTGTTATCGAAAGATGCACATTCCTGACGATCCAGGCTACTACGAAAAGTTTTACTTCACACCGGGCGACTTGGGGTTTACCCCTATTCAGACCTCGGTGGGTAAACTGGGCGTTCTTGTGTGCTGGGACCAGTGGTATCCCGAGGCCGCCCGACTTATGGCCTTGGCGGGAGCGGAAGTTTTGCTGTACCCAACCGCGATTGGTTGGAATCCAGACGACCCCACCGACGAGCAAGCGCGTCAGCGTGAGGCCTGGATTACTGTGCAGCGAGGGCATGCGGTTGCTAACAATCTGCCGGTGTTAAGTGCTAACCGCATAGGATTCGAAGGTGACCCCAGTGGGCAAACCGCGGGCTCGCAATTTTGGGGCTCAAGTATGGTTGTCGGTTGGCAAGGCGAGTTGCTTGCTCAGGCTGATACCAAAAGCGCTACGGAGTTAGTGGTGACCTTGGATCTAGATCGTACTGAGCAGGTGCGACGCTGGTGGCCCTACTTGCGCGATCGTCGTATCGACGCTTACGGCGATATCACGAAGAGGTATCGAGACTGATGCAGCATCAATTGAGCTCAGGTCTTACGATAGAGTCGGAGACAATTGCCTTCTCGAGAGACGTCCATGGTCTAGCCTACTACGTGCGAGCCGAGGGACCCACAAGCTTGCTTTGGCGAGGTAAAGTTATCAACGGCCATGATCAAAGCCGTCACCCACAGGGTTTTAGTGCGCCAATTGGCATGCCGGACAGCTTATCTTCTGCGGGGGCATGGCGTGCGGTCACCGACCAAATGTTAATTGACAGAGGGTTAGTGGCTGGAAATACGGTGCAATGGCGTTACCCGTCGGGTGTGGTTTTTCAGGCTAAATATCTGAATTCCACACGTTTAGACGGCGTGCTTGTGTTAATGACCTTCGACGAGTGCTCTATCACTGCACCGAGTGGTGACGTGCTGTACGACCCCAGCTGGGGCCAGTTTGATTTAGCGGTCGCAGAGTAAAACAATAAAATACTAGGAGTATTTGGTGACAATACCTTTGTGGGTGCCCTCGAAAGAATGGGTGCGGAAAACACACATGGCCGCGTTTATGGATGCTGTAGGTCAAAAATACGGCACAGACTTCAGTAATTATGGTGATTTACACGCTTGGTCTGTCAGCGCCAAAAGCGATTTTTGGCAGGCGGTTTGGGATTACTGCGGTGTCGTATCGAAATCTCAATCTGATCAACCCTTGCTGCATGAAGATCAATTCCCAGGCGCTGTTTGGTTTGAAGGTGCACGGTTGAATTTTGCCGAGAACTGCTTGCAAGGCGATGACGAGGCCTTGGCGATTATCGAGCGCTTGGAGTCGGGGCGGCGTCAAACGCTAACGTACGGTCAGTTGCGCCAGCGAGTGGCGGCGGTGCGGGCGTTCTTAAAAGAGCAGGGTGTTGGCGTAGGTGATCGCGTGGCGGGTATGGTACCCAATACGGCGGATACCGTCGTGGCGATGTTGGCAACCGCGAGTCTAGGGGCAGTGTGGTCAAGCTGTTCACCCGATTTTGGTACCAACGGCGCTTTAGATCGGTTTGGACAGATAGAACCTAAAGTGCTGTTTACTTGTGATGGTTATCATTACAGCGGTAAGACCTTTGACATCTGCGAGCGCGTCTCAACTATTTTGGCAAGCCTACCTTCTGTTCAAGCCTGTGTTGTCAGTCGACTACTTAACGACGGGCAGGTCGAGGGTAGCACGGTTTTCGACTTTGAGGATTTGGTCTCAGAGCGCGTTGGCGCGTCGCTCGAATTTACGCAGCTGCCGTTTAATCACCCTTTGTACATTCTTTACTCTTCGGGTACGACGGGTAAGCCCAAGTGTATTGTGCACAGCGTCGGCGGTACTTTGCTGCAGCATTTAAAAGAGCATCAATTGCACGCCGATATTCACGAGGGTGACCGCTTATTTTTTTATACCACCTGTGGTTGGATGATGTGGAATTGGCTGGTTAGTGGTTTAGCCAGTAAAGCCACCATTATTTTGTATGATGGCGCGCCAGTTTATCCCTCGGCGTCAGCGCTTTTCGAACTGATTAATCAAGAGGAGGTCACGGCCTTTGGCGCGAGTGCTCGTTATATTGCGGCACTTCAACAAGAGGGGTATGTCGCCGCTCCGCATACCTTGGCGCACTTAAGGGTTATGCTTTCGACCGGTTCGCCTTTAGCCCACGAGAGCTTTGAATACGTTTATCGCGACATCAAACAAGATATTTGTTTGGCCTCTATCTCGGGCGGTACCGATATCGTTAGTAGCTTCGTGTTGGGTAACCCCATATTGCCGGTGCATGCTGGGCAGATTCAGTGCGCTGGTTTAGGTATGGATGTTCAAGTTTGGAACGACGCCGGGGAGCGCATTTATCAAGACAAGGGTGAGCTGGTGTGTGCCAGCCCTTTTCCGAGTGCACCGATCGGTTTTTGGGGCGATGCTGACGGCAGTAAGTATCACGATGCTTACTTTGCGCAGTTCCCCAATGTGTGGGCCCATGGTGACTTTGCCGAGCAAACGGCAGAGGGTGGCTTTGTTATTTACGGCCGCTCAGACGCGGTGTTGAATCCGGGCGGGGTCAGAATTGGCACCGCCGAAATTTATCGGCAAGTCGAGCAAATCCCCGAGGTACTAGAGAGTGTTTGCGTCGGTCAGCGGGTAGGTGATGACGTTAGAGTAGTCTTGTTTGTCGTGATGCAAGCGGGCCAGGCCTTGACCGATGAAGTTATCGCCAACATCAAACGCAGTATCCGAACGGGTGCATCCCCTCGGCATGTGCCTGCGGTAATCAAAGCCGTGGCTGATATCCCGAAAACGCGCAGTGGTAAGATCTCGGAGATTCCGGTGCGTAAAGCTATTCACGGTGAAACCGTCAACAATACAGAGGGCCTATCAAACCCTGAATCGCTGGCCTTGTACTTCGGCATATTAGACGGTGAGTTAGCCTGACATGCCCTCAAGGTCGCTGTTGAATTTGGTGCGAGTGATGTGGAATGCCCGTCATGCGGTTGTCTGGCTGTCGCAGATGTCGGGTGTATCGCTACCCTTGCAGGGGAGAATGCTTTATCCTCTCGCTCAACCCAAGTGCGGGTATCGTCTCATGATTAAAAATACTATCGTCGGAATTTACCTATGACCAGCCTACTTGGGATCTTGCTTTTACCATTGCTCGCCTATGCTCTGTCCACGCAGCGCTCAGCCATTCGCTGGCAAACGGTTGCGGTGGCTTTTGCGCTTCAAGCTGGGATTGGTGGTTTTGTTTTGTTTGTCCCATGGGGCAAACAATTGTTGTCGTCCATGGCTGGCGGAGTAGGGGAACTGCTTGGCTACTCTCGAGTAGGTATCGAGTTTTTATTCGGATCCTTGGTCAGCAGCGATTCCATAGGTTTTGTGTTTGCTTTAAGCGTTTTGCCAGTCGTCGTGTTTTTCTCCTCATTAATCGCCGTCTTGTACCACATTGGCGTGATGCAGTGGGTGGTAAAGTTTATCGGTGGCGGTTTGCAAAAAGCTTTGGGCACCAGTCATTCCGAGTCATTGTCAGCGGCGGCTAATGTGTTTGTTGGCCAAGCCGAAGCACCTCTGGTGGCTAAGCCCTACCTACCGGGTATGACGCAGTCTGAATTGTTTGCGGTTATGGTCGGTGGATTGGCGTCGATCGCTGGATCTGTAATGGCCGGCTACGTGGCTCTGGGTATCCCGCTTGAATATTTGCTAGCCGCCAGTTTTATGGCTGCACCGGGTGCGCTGATGATGGCAAAGCTCGTTGTGCCCGAAACGGGAAAGCCTGTGCAGCCCGGTAGTGACGATGACACTACCGAAGAGCGGTACGTTAACGTGTTCGATGCAGCCGCGTCTGGTGCGATGTCGGGCATGCAAATGGTTTTGGCGATCGGTGCCATGCTGTTGGCTTTCATTGCGTTAATCGCACTCGCTAACGGTATTCTCGGTTGGGCTGGCGGTCTGTTTAATTATCCGGACCTTACCATTCAATCGATTTTAGGTTACCTGTTTCAACCCATCGCATTTGCCTTGGGGATTGGCTGGGACGAAGCGCAACTCGCCGGTAGTTTAATTGGGCAGAAGCTTGTACTGAATGAATTCGTAGCCTATGTCGCTTTTGTCGATGTCGCGGATCAAATGTCTGATCTATCGCAAGCGATCGTTATTTTTGCGCTCTGTGGGTTTGCAAACTTCTCGTCGATCGCTATCTTGCTGGGCGGTATTGGATCGGTCGCGCCTAATCGTCGTGACGATATCTCGCGCTTAGGGTTTAGGGCTCTGTTAACGGCTACTCTAGCGAATTTAATGAGCGCCGCTTTGGCAGGATTTTTCTTGTCGTTATCCTAGGGGGGGAGATGTCAGATAACAGCGAAAACAGGTCCTTACCTGTCATTGAATATGGTTCTCCGGGTTGTGACGAGGCCTTTGTTGCATCACTAAAAACCTTCGGATTTGCCGCATTCTCAAATCATCCCTTGGATATTGGGCTGATTCAAAAGATCTATCGAGATTGGCGCGCGTTTTTTGCAACGCAGAACAAGTTTGCTTACGCCATGGATCGTGAAAAGCAAGATGGTTACTTTTCGCTAGAGCAAGCAGAGCACGCCAAGGGTTTCGCTTTAAGAGATTTTAAAGAGTACTACCACTATTACCCTTGGGGGCGGTGCCCTGAGACCTTGAAAGCGGATCTAGAATGCTATTACGATCAAGCGGTGGAGTTTGCCAAAACACTACTCACTTGGGTTGAGCAGTATTCTCCGCTTGATGTTTCGCAGTGCTTTAGCGAGTCCCTAAGTGCCATGATTGAAGCCAGCCAGCAATCCTTGCTGCGAGTGTTGCACTATCCACCGATGACAGAGGGGCAGCAGCAGTTACCGCGCGCAGCCCCGCACGAAGATATTAATTTTTTGACAATATTGCCAGCTGCCGACGGCCCAGGGCTGAAAATCCTGTCGCAAGAAGGCGATTGGATTGACGTGCCCAACCGGCCCGATCAGGTGTTAATTAACATCGGCGATATGCTGCAAGAAGTTTCGGCTGGATACTTTCCATCAACGACGCATCAAGTGTCGACACCCTCGGGAGAGGAGTTGTCGCAGGGCCGAATGTCTTTGCCTTTGTTTTTGCACCCGCGGCCTGAGGTTGTGCTGTCGCCCAGACACACAGCCGAAAGCTATTTGCACGAGCGTTTGCTTGAGCTTGGTGTTGCATAAGCGTTTTTAGCCAGTTGAATGCAGAACTTAGCGCAGAACATAGAGCAATATGAGAAGCTGGCCAATAATGCGCTAGCCAAAATCGTCTTTGCCGAGCCGGTAACGCACGTATACAACCCATTGGTGTACGCGGCTAGGCCGCATAACGTTTATTTAGAGCGTTTTGTATCGCACCGTCCGAAAGCCTTGCTTTTAGGTATGAATCCGGGCCCCTACGGTATGGTGCAAACAGGTGTGCCCTTTGGTGAAGTTGCAATGGTGCGCGATTGGTTGGGTATTAATGAGCCCGTTGATCAGCCTGAAATCGAACACCCAAAACGGCCAGTGTTGGGTTTTGAATGTACACGCAGCGAAGTATCCGGTCGACGTTTTTGGGGCTGGGCACAAGAACGCTGGGGTTCTCCAGACGCATTTTTTAAAGACTGTTTCGTGCATAATTTTTGCCCATTGGTTTTTATGGCGGAAACGGGTCGCAACATCACTCCGGATAAACTCAAAAAAGATGAGCGAGAGGCGCTGTATAGCATCTGCGATGACTTGCTGCGTCAAGTCGTCGAATTGATTGAGCCTGGCGCGATTGTCGGCGTCGGGGTTTTCGCTGAAGAGCGCGCCCTTAAGCTCGCGTTAGATGTGCCGGTTTATCGTATTCCTCACCCAAGCCCCGCAAGTCCTGCCGCGAATCGCGGTTGGTCGGCTATGGCGAACAGCGCCTTTGATACCTTGCCTTTGTAGGCGCCTGATTAGGTCAATAAAGACCCGTCTGGAGCACGCACCGTAACCTTCACGTCGATACCTTGGCGGACGCTTTGGGTTACGACACAAAAGTCTTCGAATTGCGACAGAGCTCGCTCCAAATGTGGCATCGTGTCGGGCGCATTGCCCAGAGTTAATTCGACGTTCATGTGCTCTATACGCCAGCGCCGGTCGATGCGCGAAAGCTCGCCGTGAATTTTTGCGGTGATTTTGCCCGGATCTTCCTTAAATTTTTGGACCGCGAACATCAAGCTCGCTGCTAAGCAGTTAGCGACAGAGGCGGCTAACATCTTTGAGGGGTTCGGGCCTTTGCCTTCACCCAAAGGTGCTGGTTCATCGGTCACGAGTTGGCCAAACTCCCCGAAATCGACCAAAAACCGAAATCCGTCGACCAATTGTATAGATACCTCAAAGCTTGGATTTTCTGCGCTCATAACTCATCTCCTAGGCTGAGTAGGATTGTGCGCGCTTTTCATTTAATGGGCTTTGATGCGGGTCAATAAAGCGTTATGGCAAACATACATTAAGAAATTTAGACTTTGTAAAGTTGCGTGATAGACTTGCCACAAATTCCTGTGGCGAGATGAATGGATCAGTCGATTCTGACTCAGGCTTTGCTCAGCGAGCAGACCGTAATATTGGTGTCCGGTATGACCTGTTTGGTTATGCCTGCGCTTATGGTGGTCTACAGAGCTACGCGAGAGACCTATCCGGGCTTTGGTTTGTGGGCTCTGGCATTTGTGTCTAATGGTGTCGGGTCTTTGTTACTCGGTGCACAATTGTTTTTGCCCGTCTGGCTGTCATTGTGGCTTGGCAATGTGTTGATTGTTGCCTTTCCTGCCTTATTATCCTTGGGGCTTAATGTATTTATCGAGCGACCTGCGCGGTGGCGAAGCTATGGCCTGAGCTTGCTGCTCTATGCCGTTTTGCAAGGTGTATTTGTCTACTACAACACGGATATTGGCTTGCGTTCGGTGGTGTTTAGCGCCTTTGTTTTTTCCTATGTGGCCCTGCTCGGTTGGAATGTTTATGAGCATTTGCCACGCGTATTGGGTAAGCGCGATTATTTGGCATTAACTGTGATTGGAGCAACTATTGCCATTCCTGTCTTGCGTTTTGGCAATATCTTGTTGGAGTCGTCTTACCAAAACCCCGTGACGTTTCAGAATGTCGATATCATTTTTATTATGATGATGGTGCTGGCTTCGGTGGCGATGGTGGTTGCAACCATCTCAATGAACCAGCAACGGCTAGAACATGATTTACGGCAGCTCTCGGATGCGCTAGAGGAGAAATCTGCTGCGCTTGAGACACTGAATAGCCAGCTGAAAACCGCTTCTTTAACGGACTTTCTAACAGGTTTGGGTAACCGCCGATTTTTTGATGAAGAGTACAAGACCGTCTGGAAGCGATCGATAGAAGAGCAAACGCCACTCACTGTCCTACTGTTAGATGTGGACTGCTTTAAGCTCTACAACGACTCGCTGGGTCACTTAGCGGGGGATGATTGTCTGAAACGCATAGGTCAGGTACTTATGGCTTATCCCGGATTTAGAAATAGTTTGGTCGCAAGAATCGGGGGCGAGGAATTTGCAGTGGTGATGGAAAATCCCGCTGATGAAGCGCTTGCACAAGCCGAACAGTTGGTATCCATGGTGCAACATTTGTCGATTCCACATCCAAGCTCCTCAGTAGGCCCCTCGGTGACGGTCAGTATTGGTGTGGCCGCCCGCGACACCACGGATACGACCCCCTCAAAAGTGTTGTCACGGGCAGATCATGCGCTATACCATGCGAAGTCATCGGGGCGCAACAGAGCGCTCGCGGCATAACGACTCAGTCATCCAGTAGGTTCTTATGGTGCAGCCACAGTTTTTGCACGATCTTCCTCGTGCTCGCGCGCATTGCACGCCCGAGTCCTGGGCTCTTTTGGGTGACTCTGAATTAACCTACAGCGATTTAGCACAGCAAGTGGATGCACTTGCTCGTTATCTCGCTAAAAACTATTCCCCGGGTTCTCGAGTTGGTGTTCTGGCGTGGAATAGCAACGAATACCTTATTTTAATTTATGCCTGCTCCGCCGCAGGCTTAGTGCTTGTGCCACTAAATACTCGCTTGGCGGGCGCGGAGTGGCGGTATCAGCTGCAGTCAACGCGCCCCAGTTTGTTGGTGTATGGTCCGGAGTTTAAACAGCAAAGTCTTGGCTTGGCGGTAGAGCTTAAGGTTCAGCACGTGGGAATCGAAATCCTGGTAGAGCGCAGAGCTAAAGCATCTGAGACTGCCTTGCCTATATTGACATCTGACCTCCCCGTATGGATTTTGCACACTTCCGGATCCACCGGTAAACCCAAAGGCGCGATGTTGACCCATCAATCGTTTTTAGCGGGTTTGGAATCTGCCGCACAGGGCCGCCCAGTCTTAGACACCGATGTGTACTTATACCCGTTTCCTTTGTTTCATGTGTCGGCGCACAACGTCTTTTTGCAGCATCGATACGGTGCCGCAGTTTTGCTGCTGCCTGGGTTTGACGCCGATCGAGTATTGAGTCTTTGTGAGCAAGGGCAGGTATCTACCTTGAGCCTAGCGCCGACTATGCTTGCTATGCTGCTTGATCATCCGGGATACTCTCCTGAGAAGTTAAAAGGTGTTCGAGCTATTGGTTATGGTGCATCAGCCATGCCGCTACCCCTCATGCAAACGCTGTTGAGTACTCTGGATATCGAGCTGTCGCAAAGCTACGGTATGACAGAGCTATCGGGCAGTATCTCTTTTTTGATGCCTGACGATCATCGCGCAGGGCTCACGGATGCAAACATCATGCGTTCTGTTGGACGCCCCGTGAAAGGTGTTGAGGTCAGTGTCCGGAATGATCGGGGCGATGTGTTGCCCCCGGGTTCGGTGGGAGAGGTCTGCGTTGCGGCGGATCAATGCATGACAGGCTATTGGGAGCGCTCGCAAGAGACAGAGAGTGCGATTGGCGCAGGATTTTTGCGAACCGGGGATTTGGGGGTCTTCGATGAGCGCGGGTATTTAACCCTCGTAGACCGTAAAAAAGATATGATCATTAGCGGCGGGGAAAATATCGCTTCGCGCGAAGTTGAGGATGTTTTATCCGCACACAGCAGCGTGAAGCAGGTCGCAGTAGTAGGCTTGCCCAATGATCGTTGGGGCGAGGTCGTTTGCGCCTGTTTGGTGTTGTGTCGGGCTGTTGAGGCTGGGGAGCTGGAT
>NZ_CBFHWH010000074.1:0-10257 GCF_965659035.1 Aequoribacter sp.
TGTTGCCCGAGGCTTATGCTTGTGTGCGCGAGGCGGGTAAGCGCGCCTTGGGTATGCGCCATTTCGACGTGCAAATGATTGGTGGTATTGCCCTGCACGAGGGTAAAATCGCCGAGATGCGAACCGGTGAGGGTAAAACCCTCGTGGCGACTCTGCCAGCTTATCTGAACGCCTTGACAGGCAAAGGTGTGCACTTGGTGACGGTAAACGATTACTTGGCTAATCGTGATGCGCACTGGATGGAGCCGCTGTATCGCTTTTTAGGAATGACTGTTGGCGTAATTAAATCGGGTCAAGCGAGCGAGCAGAAGAAACAGGCCTACTCGGCAGATATTATTTACGGCACCAACAACGAGTTTGGATTTGACTATCTGCGCGACAATATGGCGTTTGCGGTCGAGGACAAGCTGCAGCGCGAACTTAATTTTGCCATTGTCGACGAGGTGGATTCTATCCTTATCGACGAAGCGCGTACCCCTCTGATTATATCGGGGGCGTCTTCAGATAGCTCGGAATTGTACAAGCGCATTAACCGTTTCGTGCCCATGCTGAATCAGGGAACCGAGGAAGTCCCCGGCCACTACAGTATCGACGAGAAGCAACGCTCGATCGAGCTCTCAGAAGAAGGGCACGAGTATGTCGAGGGTTTGCTGGTTAGTGATGGCTTACTTGCCGAGGGTGAGAGCTTATACGCGGCAACCAACTTGAACTTGCTGCACCACGTGCATACCGCGTTAAAGGCACATGTGCTTTTCCACCGCGATGTGGAATATATTGTCCAAGGCGGGCAAGTGGTGTTGATCGACGAACACACGGGCCGAACCATGCCCGGGCGTCGTTTGTCTGAAGGCTTACACCAAGCCATCGAGGCTAAAGAGGGCGTGCAAATTCAAAGCGAGAGCCAGACCCTAGCGTCGACCACTTTCCAGAATTACTTCCGCTTGTACAATACGCTGTCGGGCATGACCGGCACGGCCGACACCGAAGCCTTCGAGTTTCGTCAAATCTATGGTTTAGAAGTGTTGGTCATTCCAACCAATAAGCCGATGCAGCGCAAAGATCTGAACGACTTGGTATACCTAACCCGCGAAGAAAAGTTCGATGCGATTGTCGCTGACGTGCAATCCTGCATTGAGCAAGGCTCTCCTGTATTGGTAGGTACGGCTTCGGTCGAGACCTCGGAGGAGTTGTCGCAGCGCTTTAAGCAGTCGAACATCGAGCACAAAGTGCTCAACGCCAAATACCACGAGCAGGAGGCTGAAATTATTGCCCAAGCGGGTCGCTCAGGTGTTGTGACGATTGCCACGAACATGGCGGGTCGAGGTACCGACATCGTGCTGGGCGGTAACCTTGAGTCCGAGCTGACGGCAGCCGGTGACATTAGCGATGCCGAAGCCGAGCAAATCAAAGCGGCGTGGCAAGAGCGTCACGACGCGGTCTTGGCCGCCGGCGGTTTGCATATTCTCGGCACTGAACGGCACGAGTCGCGCCGTATCGACAACCAGTTGCGAGGCCGGGCGGGCCGTCAGGGTGACCCGGGATTGTCTCGATTCTATTTGTCGCTAGACGACAATCTGATGCGTATTTTTGCTTCGGACCGCGTCAAGGGCTTTATGCAAGCGCTGGGTATGGAGAAAGGTGAGCCCATCGAACACCGTATGGTGACGAACGCCATCGAGAAAGCGCAGCGCAAAGTCGAAGGTCGTAACTTCGATATTCGTAAGCAGCTCCTTGAGTACGACGATGTGGCGAACGATCAGCGTCAGATCATTTATCAACAGCGTAATGATCTGCTCGAGGAAGACGATATCTCAGAAACCATCATCGCGATCCGCGCCGATGTGGTCAACGATGCCATCGACGGCTTTATTCCGCCGATGAGTGTCGAAGAGCAGTGGGATATTGCCGGTTTAGAGGCCTTGCTAGAAACGGATTTCGCCATTCAGCTGCCAGTACAGCAGTGGCTGGACGAGGATAAATCCGTTGATGAAGAGGCGATAAGAGAGCGCGTGGTGCAAGCCATTCAAGCGGCTTATGATGAAAAGTCCGAGTTGGTTGGTCCCGATATGCGCCGCATTGAAAAACAAGTCATGCTGCAGATTTTGGACCAGCTGTGGAAAGACCACTTAGCGACCATGGATCAATTGCGTCAGGGTATTCATTTGCGTGCCTATGCACAGAAAAACCCCAAGCAGGAATACAAGCGTGAGTCGTTTGAGTTATTCCAGACCCTGTTGAATAACTTAAAGTTTGAGGTCATTAAGTTTTTAAGCCATGTGCAAATTCAACGTCCAGACGAGGCCGAGCTGATAGAGCAACGGCGTCGAGAAGAAGCCGCACGCGAAAAATTAGCGTTTGAACACGCTCAAGCTGCCGCTATGGGTGGTGAAGCCGCCCCGCAAGATCAGGCGGGCGACGCTGCAGAACCCTTCGTACGGGAAGAACGCAAAGTAGGGCGCAACGAACCCTGCCCCTGCGGTAGCGGTAAAAAGTACAAATCATGTCACGGGAAGCTCTAAGCGTATGACGACCATTCATCCGGTTGCGGGTGTGCGCATTGGTATTGCCAGTGCAGGCATTAAAAAAGTAGGCCGCAAAGATCTTGTGGTGTTCGAATTGGCCGAAGGCAGCACGACGGTGGGTGTGTTTACTCGCAACGCCTTTTGCGCTGCGCCCGTGATTGTCGCCAGAGAAAATTTAGCGGCCACCCAGCCCAAATACCTGCTGGTGAACACCGGTAACGCGAATGCGGGCACGGGTGCATCCGGTATTGAGGCAGCGCAAGCGACGCTTGCAGCATTAGCGCAGGCGGCGAAGTGCTCACCCGCGCAGATACTGCCTTTCTCAACTGGCGTTATTGGCGAGCCTTTACCGGTGGCAAAAATTGAAGCGGCAATTCCTGCTGCCTTAAGCGACCTGCAGACGAATAACTGGGCCCCGGCTGCAGAAGGTATTATGACGACCGATACACGGCCCAAAGTGGCGTCGCGTCAGGTAGAGTTTGGCGGTGAACGCTTTGTGATCACGGGCGTGACTAAAGGAGCGGGCATGATCCGCCCCAACATGGCCACCATGCTGTCTTACGTAGCGACCGATTTAGCGATTGACGAGGTGCTGTTGCAGCAGGCTTTGTTGCGCGCTGTTGATCAGTCTTACCACCGCATCACGGTAGACGGCGATACCTCGACCAACGATGCCTGCACCCTCAGCGCCACCGGGCAGTCGGCCTTACCACGTGTTGACTCAGACAACGAGCTCTACCAAGTCTTTTGCGAGACTTTGGATGACTTGCTGCTGGAACTGGCGCAAATGATGGTGCGCGACGGCGAGGGTGCGACCAAGTTTTTTCAGATTGAGGTCAGTGGCGGTAAGACCGAGCAGGAATGCTTGGATGTGGCCTTTACCATTGCCGAGTCGCCCTTGGTTAAAACGGCTCTGTTTGCCTCAGACCCCAATTGGGGACGCTTGCTAGCCGCTATTGGGCGCGCCGGTTTGCACGACTTAGTCATCGATGACGTAACGCTGCATTTAAACGATGTGCTAATCGCCGAGCAGGGTTGTAGAGCCGCTTCTTATACCGAAGAACAGGGTGTAGCGGCGATGGCGCCAACGGACATTGTGCTTCGAGTTGGCTTGAACCGAGGGCCTGCGCAGACCACGGTCTACACCACGGACTTTTCCTACGATTACGTGCGGATTAATGCCGAATACCGAACCTAAACCCACACTCCACGTTGCCGTCGGCGTGATTTTGCGCGAGGGCGACCTGTTTATCGCCAAGCGGCAGGGTGATCAACATCTTGCCGGCTTGTGGGAATTCCCGGGCGGCAAGGTGGAGGCCGACGAGACGGTACTCGATGCACTAAAGCGCGAGCTGTATGAAGAGCTGGGTATCGATGTGATCAGTGCTGCCCCCCTGATCCAGCAGCGCCATGAGTACGATATTCGTACGGTTGTGCTCGACTGCTGGCTGGTGACAGAGTTCAAGGGGCTGGCTCACGGCAAAGAGGGGCAAGCCACAACCTGGGCCAAGATTGAAGAGTGCGCGAGCACCTACCCCATGCCCGAACCCAACGTCCACATTCTAAAGGCCTTGGTCGAGTATTTAGACCAAGTTCAGTAAGTGACTGTGAAGTAACTCAGACTGAGCGTACAGCTCGTCTAGCCCGCCGCTATTATCGACCACGTAATCGGCTCTGGCTAAGCGATCGTTGCGGGCAAGCTGCGCTGCCATAATGCGCTTGATTTGCTCTGGGTCGTTGTTGTCGCGCGCACTGGCTCGCTCAACCTGAAGGGCTTCGGGTACGTCAACCACCACGACATAATCTACCAGAGCTGCTTGGCTGCCCTCTAGCAGTAAGGGCGAGCTGAGTACCCGATAGGGCCCCGCTGCGCGTGCGAGCTGATCTTGTATCTCTTGCCCGATTAGGGGGTGGGTGAGTTGCTCGAGCCACAGGCGTGCTTCTGGGTTGGCAAACACAATGCTGCGCAGCGCGGCTCGATCAAGCGAGCCGTCATCTTGGGCGAGCTTTGGACCGAAGTGCTCGAAAATCGCGTTAAGTGCTGGGCGGCCCGGTTCGACAATAACGCGCGCGGCCAAGTCGGCATCGACAATGGTGATGCCCTTTTTCGCTAAGTAATCGGTCAACGCCGTTTTACCGCTGCCAATACCGCCGGTAATACCGATAGTCCGCATAATGGCCTTACATGTAGGGTGAAAAGGAGGTGATGGTATCGCCAAACACCATCGATAGCCACCCGGCAATAGCCAAATAAGGTCCGAAGGGCATGGGTTGCTCGCGGTCTAATCGTTTGGTGGCCATTAGAGCTATGCCAATGATTGCGCCCACCGCGGACGACATCAGTATGATCATCGGTAGAGCTTGCCACCCCAGCAGGGCGCCCAAGGCTCCCAGCAATTTGAAGTCGCCGTAGCCCATGCCTTCTTTGCCGGTCGTCAGCTTAAATATCCAATAAATACTCCACAAAATGCCGTAACCAAACACGGCGCCCCAAAGAGCGGAGGGTAGGTCGGTGAATACGCCGAATGCATTGGCGACTAAACCAAGCCATAGCAGGGGTAGGGTAATGTCATCAGGGAGGAGCTGAGTCTCGGCGTCGATGACGGTGAGCGCAACAAGGCACCAAGTGGTGACAAGCGCGAGTAACAACCCCCAGTCGTAGGCGAATTGCATGGCCACCACAACGCTCAATAGGCCTGTCATAAACTCGATGATCGGGTAGCGTGCGCTGATGCTGACGCTGCAGTTTGCGCATTTACCGCGAAGCAATAACCAGCTCAGGATGGGTATGTTTTGCCAGGGCTTGATGCGAGTGTTGCAGCTTGGGCAGGTAGAAGGTGGGTGCGATAAGCTCAGCGGCTTGCCAGTTTGCGTGGACTCAAGCTCTAAGAAGGCTTCGCATTCGCTACGCCACTGCTGCTGCATGATTTTAGGTAGCCGTAGTATGACTACATTTAAAAAGCTACCGACTACGGCACCCAGCACAAAAAGTAAGGGGTACCACAGCGCGGGCTCGGCGGCGAGTTGGTGTAGGTCCATGGTGCGGTCTCGGTGGCCTTAAACCACTGATCCTAACATAAAGATGGGCAGATACATCGCAACCATCAGGCCGCCGACCAGCACACCCAGTACCGCCATGATCATGGGTTCCATCAAAGAGCTTAGGCTGTCGACCGCATTATCTACGGCTTCTTCGTAGTGGTTGGCCACTTTGTCGAGCATGTCGTCTAGCGCACCCGATTCCTCACCGATACTCACCATCTGCAGCAGCATATTGGGGAACAAGCCGCTCGATTTAATAGCGGCGTACAGCGAAGAACCCCCGGTCACGTCATCGCGAATGCGCAGCACGGCCTTTTTGTAAACCGAGTTGCCCGTCGCGCCGGCGGTGGACTCTAAAGCCTCGACTAAGGGTACGCCCGCCGCAAAGGTGGTTGATAGCGTGCGTGAGAAACGAGCGATGACCGCATCGTGCACGATGGTGCCGACTATCGGAGCTTTGAGCGCGATTTCGTCTAGACGGTCGTTAAATGCGGGTGAGGTTTTTTTGGCGCGGTTAAATAAGACCACCGCTATGGCTATAGCCCCAAAAATAATCAGGTAGTAGTCTTGCGCGAAATACGAGATGTTCAATACAAATAGGGTAAACGCGGGTAGTTCAGAGCCAAAGCTTTGAAAGGTTTCCGCAAACTGAGGTACGACCTTAATCAGCAGCAACGAGGTCACGGCCAAGGCCACAATGACAACCGCAATGGGGTAAGTCATGGCCTTTTTAATTTTGGCTTTTAGCTGCTCGGTTTTTTCTTTGTAGGTCGCTACGCGGTCGAGCATGGTCTCGAGCGTACCTGAGTTTTCGCCCGAGTTAACTAACGAGCAGAACAGTTCGTCAAACTGATCTTTGTGTTTCCCCAGAGCGCCGGCCAAGGCGTTACCCGCCGCCACATCGCCGCGAATGCTGTTTACCAGGTTGCGCATTCTAGGGTTCTCGATACCGTCGCTCACAATCTCGAAACTTTGAATCAAGGGCACGCCCGCTTTCATCATCGTGGCGAGCTGGCGGGTGAATAGCGCAATGTCGGCGGGTTTGATTTTTTTGCCGCCACCGCCAAACAAAGGCTTAGCCTTTTTCTTGATGGACTTAACGTTAATACCGCGACGACGTAACTGCGCCTTGGCAAGGCTTACCGAAGTAGCTTCCAGCTCGCCGTTGGTTTCTTTGCCGCGCTTGTCGGTGCCAACCCAAACAAATTCAAAGGTCTTTGCTGCCATACCATCCTAACTCGTTAATCTACCGTGACTCGGTTTGCTTCTTCTAAGCTGATTAAGCCCTGCGACACTTTCCTTAAAGCCGAGGTCCTAAGGCTGTGGAAGCCTTCTTTGCGCGCTTCATCGGCGATCTCCATCGAGTTTTTACCTTCCAGAATCATGCGCGCAATGGTTTGGGTAATTTGCACAACTTCGTAAATGCCCGTTCGACCCTTGTAGCCATGGTTACACGACTCGCAGCCAACCGCTTTTTTGATGGTGGCGCCCTTGAGCATCTCTTTGGTAAAACCCAGTTCCAGCAGGCTTTCCTCAGGTAATTCATCAATGGGCTCGGCGCATTTTGAACACAAGCGCCGAGCCAAACGCTGCGCAATAATCAAGGTCACGGCTGTTGCTAAGTTAAAGGCGGGTACGCCCATATTTAATAAGCGAGTGATCGTTTCGGCCGCGCTATTCGTGTGCAGTGTCGATAGCACCAAGTGACCTGTTTGGGCGGCTTTAATTGAGATTTCGGCCGTTTCCAGGTCACGGATCTCCCCGACCATGATCACGTCCGGGTCTTGGCGCAAAAACGAGCGCAGTGCGTCGGCAAAGTTCAGGCCCACCTTCGGGTTAACCGGTACTTGGTTAATGCCATCCAAGTTGATCTCGACCGGATCTTCCGCGGTCGAGATGTTGCGCTCGGGGGTATTAAGAATGTTAAGGCCCGTGTACAGCGATACCGTTTTACCCGAACCTGTGGGTCCCGTAACTAGGATCATGCCTTGCGGCTTGTCGAGTGCATCGGTGAACAGTTTTTTTTGGTCCGGCTCGTAGCCTAGCGCATCAATACCCAGGGTCGCGCTGGTGGGGTCCAAAATACGCAGTACGATCTTTTCGCCAAACAGCGTAGGCAGGGTGTTCACCCGCATGTCGATAGCGCGGGTTTTTGATAACCGCATTTGGATGCGGCCGTCCTGAGGGACTCGTCGCTCAGAAATGTCCATTCGGGACATGACTTTTAATCGTGCCGCCAAGCGGGGCGCCAGTGCCTTGGGCGGTTGCACGACCTCTTTCAGGATGCCATCGGCACGGAAGCGCACGCGATAGGTGTGCTCGTAGGGCTCAAAATGGATGTCAGAGGCTCCGGCTTTAATCGCATCTAAGAGTACTTTGTTCACAAAACGGACGATAGGTGTGTCGTCCGCTTCCATGTTCAGATCGCCGTCGGCGCGATCGTGCTCGTCGATTGCCTCGACTTCCAATTCTTCAAACTGGCCGCTTTCTAGGTCGCCGAGCTGTTCAATTGCGTCTTTCGTTTCGGTCGCCGTCGCAATGGCAGTCGACAAGGCTTTTTGGTCGACGATGATCGCTTCGGTATTGATGCCGGTGTGGAACTTAATTTCGTCTAGCGCCTGCAGATTGGTTGGGTCTGCCAGTGCAATGAATAATCGCTTACCGCGTTTAAATAAAGGCAGCGCGTGGTGCTTTTGAATAAGCTTAATGTCGACCAAGTCTTCGGGGAATTGCGCATTATCGAAGGCGCGTAGGTCCATCAGCGGAACCCCAAACTCCGATGCAGCGGCTGCAGCAATTCGAGCGCTGTCGATGCCTTTGGCGTCAACCAGGTGTTGAACAAAAGGAATGCGCGCCGCGGTCGCTTCTTGCTGTGCTTCTATGGCTTGGTCGGCCGTGATCAGGCCATCCATAATCAAACGGCCGGCTAGGCCGCCCAGTCGGGCTTTGCTTGCTGTAGGTGATGTGGCTTGATTCACGCCCGCTCCTGAAACAAAAATTTAATTAGCACTCTGTTGTTTTACCGAAATTATATGCTAACCTTGCGGCAATGCCTAAGTATTAACGTCTGTTAACACATACAGCATGTTGCCTTTTTTGTAGAAATTTGCAACTAAAACGTATGAAATCGTCGCTTTGCAAATCTGCCAATCTAGGGTATAAATAAGGCATTCGGATTGTCCGATGTCGTGCAAACAAACTGTCCAATGGGGATATGAATATGAAAAACATGAAGCAAGCTCGTCAGCAAGGTTTTACGCTGATCGAACTCATGATTGTAATTGCGATCGTGGGCATCCTGTCGGCGGTGGCTTTGCCGGCTTATCAGGATTATACCGTGCGTGCTAAATTTTCTGAGATTTTTGCAATCGCAGGTGAAATGAAAACAAGCTATACCGAATATCAAATGACCACTGGAGATGCTCCTGCTACCGTAGCTGTTGCTGGTATTGACGCTACGCCTTCTTCGGTGTTGGTCGATAGTACAGCGATTACGGCCGATGCGATAGTGATGACTTTACAAGCAGACTCCGACCTTGGATCAGAATTCGACGGAAAGACGGTAACGTTCACGCCGACCTTCGAAACAGAGACCGATAGCACCACACCCATTACTACTTGGACGTGCACATCGAATGTGGCGGAGAAAAACAAGCTTCCATCGAACTGCCGGGGTTAGTAGTCCTATATTTAGCTAGATTTACAGGAAAAGCCGCTACTCAGCGGCTTTTTTTATGAGGCACTATTGATGGCAATCCCAAATTTCGCAGTCCATCGAGGTTTTACCTTGATAGAAATGATGGTCGTTGTGGCTATCGTAGGGATGCTATCGGCCGTCGCGCTTCCCTCATTCCGCGATTACGTTATTCGAGCACGATTCGCAGAGGTGTTGGCTATAGCTGGCGAAAAGAAAACGAACTATTCCGAGTTCTATACCATCCACGGGCGCGTGCCTACTTTGCAAGAGGCAGGTATTCGAGGCACCTCTCATTCGCGCCTAATTAGTAGTGTAGCCATACAAAACAACGCTATGGTTTTTACTCTAACACATGGAACCGGTGGCTTCGATGATGAAGCTTTGCAGGGGGATCTGTTATTTACGCCGGTATTTGAAAACGACACGGTTGGTGAGGCGATTATTGGCTGGGTATGCACAGCAACACTCCCCTCGAAACGCGTGCTACCCTCTAACTGCCGGGGTTAACACAGAGGCAACTCAAGACACGGTCTTAAAGTGAGCTCATGGAGCCAAAATTTGAATTTCCGGCGTGTTTGAGTACTTTCCGCATCCCATGCAACACCGGCTCAGTATACCCACTCGGCTGCTCTTCACCCTTAAACACTAACTCACACGCAGCTTTAAACGCAATCGAAGCCTCAAAGTCTCTGGCCATCGGTGTATAAAAAGGGTCCGACGCATTTTGCCCATCAACCACCGCCGCCATGCGTTTCAAGGTTTCTAGCACCTGCTCTTGCGTGCAAACACCATGATGCAACCAGTTTGCAATGTGTTGGCTGGAAATGCGCAGTGTGGCACGGTCTTCCATTAAGCCCACGTTGTGAATGTCGGGTACCTTAGAGCAGCCCACGCCCTGGTCGACCCAACGGACGACATAACCCAAGATACCCTGGCAGTTATTGTCTAGCTCGGCTTGGACCTGCTCGGCACTCAACCCGCTGCAGTCGCCAATCG
>NZ_CBFHWH010000075.1:0-10177 GCF_965659035.1 Aequoribacter sp.
ATGGCGGGTTTGCAAGGTGCGTATTATGCCGAGGTGAGTTTCTATGAGCGCTTTGCCCAGCATACGCCAATGCGCCTACCCAAAATCTATTTCAGCGGTGTCAGCGACGATAAATTGCAGTTCTTGCTCTTAATGGAAGATCTTTCATCCTACCGAGCCGGTTCCAACTTAATTGGCGAATCCCGCGCACACGCTGAGATGGCGCTCGATCAGGCGGCAAAATTGGCTGCAAGCTTCTACGGATCCGAGCACATTCTCAATACCGACTTTGTCGTTCATGCGGCAAGAGATGACGGCGGAGCCTTCGGCCAAGCACTTCTCATCGAGTACTGGCCTAAATTTTTAGAGCGCTTTGGCAGCGGCCTAAGCGCCGAAGCGATTGCCTTTGGCGATTACTATGCACCCAGACACGCACAGTTTGTATCGGGTCGTGAGGCGCCCTATACCCTCGCTCATTGTGATTTTCGCTGTGAAAACATGCTGTTTGGCGAAGCCGAAATGGTGACTGTTGACTGGCAAACGCCCAGTGTCGCAGGCCTGCTAACAGATTGTGCTTATTTCTTGGGCGGCAGTGTCGATACCGAAGATCGGCGCCGTTGGGAACGTGATCTGATCGCCCACTACCACCGCCAGCTACTTCACAATGGCGTAGAACTTAGCGTTGAAGACTGCTGGGAACAGTACCGCCGTGAGAGTATGCACGGCCTCATGATCATGATTCTTGGGGCCTGTTTCTCACAGCCAGACGAACGCGGAGATCAGATGTTCGGCACCATGATCAAGCGCCACCTGCAACAATGCTTGGATCTTAACGCAGTCGAGTTTCTGCACCACTAATAGCAAGCAGTGTTGCGCTCAGGTCTCGTTAGGTACTTGGTACCGCGTCTGATAACGCTCGAACAGTGGCCTGGCACTGAGATGCTCCTCCTGCACCGGGTAGCGATGCGTACCAAACTTACCCTTAGGCTTAGCCGCCAAATAGGCTTGCATAGCGGTCTTGGCCGTATCGCTTAAATCTAAGTCAAAGTGTCGATACAAGCGCTGTATATTCGCGAGTGGATCTTCAATTAAATCCTGATAGCGCGAATCGGCAATATTAGCCGGCGGCACCAGCCCAGAATCGCGCTGATCCATGACTTTTTCCAGGCGGTGCGCTGTCGCCTCCCCCATCAAAATGTTCTCGAACATCGCCGCATTAAAGGGCTGATCCGAGCGCATATGATATAAAGTGCCCATAAGACTCGTGGTCGATGCCATGCACTGAATGGGGTCTCGGTGTGTCTGCACAATGCGAGCGTCAGGATATATCTGGAGCAACACATCCAAATGGACTTGATGCTCGGGCGCTTTTAACAACCAGCGGGCTCTAGGATTACGCCACTGCAACACTTGCAGCACTTTGCGATGATACTTATAGGCCGGGAGATAGTCGGCTTGCGCACACCACATGGCGTAGGAAGGTGTTTGATGCAGCGAACCAATATGGTCGCTAATAAAGCTACCCGCCATAATCAGACCGCATTCCGCCGGGATATCGCCACGCATCTCATGCATCGCGGCAAATTCGGGCGCCACACGGTTCCACTGGGTGAATACCGAGTCGGCATATTCAATGCGCGGGTCAGTACCGTAAGTGGCAATCTCGGGCGGAGGACAGGGCTGCAGAGCCTCCCACATCAAGGGCACCCCAACGTCTGGGTCTTGGGCTAGCAGTTCAAACAATATTGAGGTACCTGACCGCGGAAGCCCCACGATGAACATCGGGGCTTTGACTTCTTGCTCTTCAATTTCGGGATAGCGTTTGAGCCAATCCATTACTTCAAGCCGAGTCGTCAACCACAAAATCAAGTCGTTGCGTGCCATTAATCGTCCGAACAGCGTCAACTGCGCCTCAGATTCTACAGATTTCAGATACACCTGAAAGGGCTCGCGCCAGGAGTCTTCACCAAAATCTGAAAGCCCCGTTTTAGCCATGGCGTGATCTAGCAGTGATGTTTCGTCAAGAGGCACAACGGCTTGCAAGTCGAAGCAGCGAGCCTCGTCGTTGACCTGTGATAGCCATTGGGGATGCGGTGGAGCCTGCCACAACGGATTGTTCGTGCTCATACTTTGAACCTATTCAATACGCCATTACGGCGCTGTCTTAACTGATCTACGCGCTGTTCTCGGCTAATTGTCTGATGCCCTAAGGGAAGATGATCGAACAATTCCTCTCGCGCCACTTTCTCACAGACAGGTTGAGGGTAGTATGCCGCACCCATCCAACGCACCGTAATATAGCCCTCCTCGTGACCCGAGGGATCTAGCCAGTTAGGAACGCCGGGGTCGTCGTGTGATATCACAAGCAAAAGCTCCCCCGAGTCCTCGAGCACTGCATGGTGACAGTTTGTGCTGCACAAACGATAGCGGTAATCCATGGTTTCCCACCAGTGATTACCAAACTCTACTGCCCAATAATCGGCTTCCGGCGGTCTGACTCTGACAATCAGCGCTTCGTTGTGCGCCACTTGCCAATAGGCGATAAGTGGCTCGCCACCGGGAGTGGCGTCAATAGCGTTATCTTCAAGTTGGCGATAGGACATAAACTGGTGCGGGCGCTTCTTCCAATGCGCAATCATCATGGCCCAATACTCGGTGGACTCCTTGACCCACCTCGCGGCATCTATCAAACCCGCAGCCACAGAAGTGGGACTGGGAATCTGGTCTCGCGGTTCATGATCTAGGATATCGATACGCGCATCCATCGGTGCCTCGTTTGCCCAATCGGCAAAAAACTCGCGAAATGTTACGCGCCATGACCCCGGCGTTGTCTTGATCCAATTCCCCGAGTGCGCATGGGGACTTAATATGATCTCGAAGTAACCGGTCTCGTCTACGTCTATATCAGCCGCCATTAAACTCGCAACCACCCCACCACCCCAAGGGGTATTGCCATCCTCGAGCACGGTTACCGCAAAATATTTGGCGCTACCCCGGTAACCTGTAATTTTATAAGTAAATTCACCATTGATCGGTGCGCCCCGATACAAGGCATCGGTGTTATCGCCCCCTTGCTTGCGGACAGGATCAAAATAATGCAGCAGCTCGGGACAGGCCGGGTCGTTATTTTCCAGTTTAAACTGCAAACCAAGGGCAATATTTCGGGCGAGTAGTCGCAAGCCCTTGGCTCTATCGATATCGTTGTTAGGGGCCGTGTCTCGAAAGACCAAGTCACCTGCCTCGGCTAACTGATCGCAAAACTCACGCCATTGCGCGCGCAGGAACTCATCATTCTGATTATCGCCGTACATAGGACCGCCGTTATTATTAGACTGAGTCTAAACCTACGCATTACCGCCATTGATCACATCCGCCAAATGGCTTATGGCGAATAGGAATGCAGTCTCATGAATCTTTTTAGGTCATCAACTCGATTTTGTACCCGACATCCCGTAGCCTATCGACTTCACCATAAGGACCCTTCATGAGCGCTACACTTACCATCGCTAAGAGTATTTCGATTCCCATGAGCGAAATCGATTACCACGCCATTCGTGCACAGGGAGCTGGTGGCCAGAATGTCAACAAGGTCTCGTCGGCTATTCATCTGACCTTTGACATTCACCAATCGAGCCTGCCCGAGCCCTACAAGCAAGGTTTGCTGAACATGTCAGATCAGCGCATAACAAAAGATGGGGTGGTTGTTATCAAAGCGCAGCGCCATCGCACCCAAGAGCAAAACAAAGAGGACGCATTAGCTCGTTTACGCCAGTTAATACTTAAAGCGGGCCATCAAGACAAACCGAGAAAAGCCACCAAGCCAACGCGCAGCTCGCAAAAAAAACGCCTCGACAGCAAAACCTTACATGGGCGCACAAAAGCCATGCGCTCTAAGATAATCGATTAACGTCAATGAGCAGCTCCCACCGCGGCTTGCTTTGCATAAGCACTTAAGGCCGCAACATCCTGAATTTGAATGCTGCCATAGCCCTGTTTGATCAGGCCGTCCTGTTGCAGCTCTCGCAAACATCGGTGCAGCACTTGTCGAGAACAGTTTGCCAACTGTTGCAGCTGATGGTGCGTCAGCAGCACTTTGGGTTGCTCGCTGGTATCGCCACTAACGTCCGCAATCATAAGCAACAATGTCGCTAATCGCTGAGAACGAACTGGGTTAAGCACCAAGGCTGTAAGATCAAGGACAGCCCGAAAACGCTTGCCGTCCAGCGCTAGCACTTTTGGGTACAGGGCCGGTTGCTGCTCCAGAAACGCCCGCAACTGTATCGCGGGTATCGCCAATAACCGCGTATCGGGGGTCGCGACTAGGGTACGTTCAGCTGGGCTATCCAAAAATAAGGCCACCCAGCTACTCGTGCTGCCGGGTCCGAACACGGCAATCGTCATTTCGGCTCCCCAAGGTGAATGCGCGACCATTTCTAAGCGGCCCGTCATGACAATGTACAAATGATGATGCAGGTCCCCACTGCGCTGTATTACCGTGCGTCGATCAAAGCGTTCGACCGAACTGCACGAAATTAACTCGTCACAGCGGTCATCACTGAGCTCTGAAAAAACCGAAACACTGCGCAGAAATTTGGCAAGTCCTGGGTTGTTCATAGTCTAACCTTAAAATCCGAATCGTTTTTGAACATGCGCTCGACGCAGAGCCCGCTGCTGATCTCTGTCGTCAGCGGTGATTCTTGCGCCCTCAAAACCGGGGATGATCTCAGGCAGATCCCGCAAATCAACCAGTTGGGCACTGGGCCATCGCGAAGGCTCAATCGCGCCACCAACGCCGTCATATCGCATGATGAACGCACCCTGCTCTAGACCCATAGTATCAAGCCAGTTTGGGTAGCCCGTTTCCTCGCTCGTAATCACGTAGTAAATCGCGCCATCGGGTGCGAGCACACTCTGCTGCCGCGTAAGACTCGTCACCCGATTTGCGTACTCGAGTGATGCAAACCACAGGTCTGTGAGCTGTATGCCTTGATACGGGGCACCTACAGGCCATGACTTAATCACCAGCGCCTGCTCGGGCTGCAACTGAAAATGGCCGCTCGCCATCCAGCGACCGCGCGCACCACCAAACTTGAAAGTATCCATTAACGGGCTCACGACATTGGGTGGGCGGCGATCGGTGTAACGCTCTTTAACCATCTGCGGCCAGATTACAGCGGATTGGTGCATGGTATAGGCCATGGCCTCAATGCGCTGTGCAACATTCTCAGGCGTTGGTGCGGCCTTGGACCTACCTTCAAAACCCATTCGGTCGATGTGTAACTCGCCTGCAGGCTGCGTATTCCAATCCGCGTAAATCTGGCGCACCATGACCGTGGTCGTATTATCGGGATTGGTTAAACAGTTCGTCTGACGTTGGCCGCATTGTTGCAGCACCCGAATCTCAAACTGACCATCACTATCGAGCTCAATGTCCTCAAACGCTAAGTAATCTAGACTTTCGCCGTCATTTGCCCACGGTCGACCGGCGTAAAGTTGCACCTCAAGACGAGCAGCCGAACCGAGGTCGCCGCGAATCACATAATCTGTATTCCCTTTGATCTCGGCAAACGAATACCGCTGGTCTGGGTTGTCGCCACCCTCTTTCATGCGCGGATCCATGATCCTGAACAGTGGAAAATCGGGGTCATTAAGTAGCTGTTCCTCGATGCCTTTCAGAAGCGCACGGGACAAAAGCAAATAGGCTCGCGCTTGGTCCTGCTCAGAATCGAAGTATTCAAAGTCACGCACCTCGCTCTCAGCTTGCTGCATAGCAACGATAAGTGCTGACCAAGCGTCACCGAGCGGATCTGGTTGAGCGCCATCCAGCGCGTCACTCTGTGCGGCGGCAGGGCACGTTTTAAAAAACAGCATACCTAAAAACGCGATAGATAGAAGTCGGCGCATGGAACCCTCATTATTGTTGTTGTGATCGCACAGCGTCTATTTTGCAACCATTACTTATCCTTGTCGCGCCCAGAATGTCCAAAATTAGACAATAGAATATAAATAACAATGTTAGACTGGCAAAAAATACTTCAGGCAACCCTTATGTCACAAAACTCAGCATTGAATTGCGCCAATCGAGCCGAGCTAAAGCAGCAACTCGAAGCGACATGCTTCGACTTAGCGGTTATCGGTGGCGGCATTACCGGCGCCGGCATCGCCCGCGATGCGGCGCTTAGAGGTTTAAAAGTTGCCTTACTTGAAGCACAAGACTTTGCGAGCGGCACCAGCAGTCGAAGCTCCAAAATGATTCACGGGGGCTTGCGCTACCTCGTTCAAGGCGACATACCTGTGGTAAAAGAGAGTGCGTCGGAACGCGCTATTTTGCACTCCATCGCGCCGCATTTGGCGACTAAATCGCCGTATATTTTGACCACGCGATCACGGTTAGAATCGTTATTTTTGCGTGTTGCGTTAAAGATCTATGAGTTTCTGGGCAAGGTCGGCAAAGAAGACAAGCACCAGGTTTGGTCCGTTGCCAAACTCAAGGCACAAGAACCGGGCTTGGCGACCAAAGGTGTGCATAACGCGATCGTGTACCCAGAATTCTTAACAGACGACGCGCGCCTAACGCTCGCGACCATTCGCTCGGCGAAAGCGGCGGGCGCAGTTGTGGGTAACTATCTAGCGGTAACTCGGGTATCGCGTGACGGCGATTTTTCGCTTAACGCTGAATCGCGCCTACCAACAGACGACACCAATGCTACGATCAAAGCCAGACTGGTCATCAACGCCGCAGGCCCTTGGGTTGATCAACTGTGCCAAATGGAAAACCCCCAACAACCGCCTCGCTTGGCCCTGAGCCGAGGTATTCACGTGGTCGTGTCAGCGAAGAGATTGCAGGTAAGCAACACCGTCGTTATGTCTACGAGTGACAAGCGCAAGATCTTCGCGGTACCAGTGGGCGATTATACCTACCTTGGCACGACGGATGAGTTCTACCCCGACAGTGACTACTGGCCCGAAGTCTATGCTAAGGACATCGATTATTTATTTAATACGACCAACCGCTACTTTCCCAACATCCATCTCAGCGCCAAAGATGTGGTCTCGGTATGGTCAGGAGTACGCCCCTTAGTCGGCAACACCGAGGGCAAAGCCAACGAAATCTCCCGTAAAGACGAAGTCTGGGAAGGCCCCATGGGCATGCTCAGCATCGCCGGCGGCAAGCTGTCGGCCTACCGAGCCATGGCCGAACGAATCGTTGATCGAGCCGTCGACATCTTAAACATCGAAGCAAAACCCTGCACCACTGCAACGCTACCGCTCCCCGGTGGCGAGTCGATACTTTACGCGGATCTTACCAAGCTTGATCAGACAACGCTCACCCGCTGGCGACGCTTGTACGGCAGCGAGATCAATGAAGTCAATACAATGGGTACGGGCCTTGAAGCCGAGGTTCGCTATGCTGTGCTTGTCGAAGGAGCCCTTCGACTAGAAGATTACTGGGCGCGCCGCAGCAGTCGCGCGTGGTTCGACGACCGCGGAGGCATCGACTCACTTGAACCCGCGTCACGCATCATGGCTGAGCTGCTTAACTGGAGTGATGATCGACGCAAACAAGAGATTACTCACTGCTTAGAGATCGATAAAGCATCACGACAACACATTCACTAAGGTGACAACAATGACTTTTTCTCATACCCAAGCTCTCAGCGATCTACTCGGCGCATCGAGGGTATCCTCAGCCGAAGCAGACACACATCAACGTCGCTTTGACCGCTGGTGCGTCAAGCACTACCGCGACTGGCGCGGGCAAACCGTAACCGCTCCGGCCTGCGTTGTCAGTCCCAGCACCACTGCAGAGGTGCAGGCGCTCATCCGCTACGCAAACCAGCATGCTATTGCGGTAATCCCCTACGGCCTGGGCAGTGGCGTCTGTGGCGGCATTGAACCTAAAGGTGACGATATTCTGCTGGATATGAGCCGTATGAATCAGGTGTGTGAGATTAACTCGACCGATCTACTGGCCACTTTCGAGGCGGGCAAAAATGGTTTAGAAGCCGAAGAAGCCGTCGCTGCACACGGCTTAACCATTGGGCATTGGCCTCAGTCGGTCGCGATTTCGACCGTCGGCGGCTGGGTATCAACCCGCGCCTCGGGTCAGTTTTCGACGGCTTACGGCAACATCGAGGACATTATTTATGCCATGGAAGTGGTGCTACCCAACGGTGAGATCGTCACGCTTGGAAAGGCACCGCGCGCTGCGGCCGGTCCCGATTTGCGCCATTTGATTATGGGGGCGGAGGGTATCATGGGTGTTGTCACCAAGGTCACTCTATCGCTTCGACGCCAGCCCGAGGCGCGCGAGGTTAGTGCGTTTTATTGCCAATCGATGGCACAAGGGTTTGAAGCGCAGCGACAGATTGTGCAGGCCGATTGGCGACCACCCGTCATGCGTCAATACGATGCATCGGAAGTGACTCGTTTGTTCCCCAACTATGAGTCGAACGGTTCGGGATTAGTACTGATGGTGCACGAGGGTCCCGTCGGTCGTGTCACAGCGGAACTCGAAGCCATTCGGGCTATTGCCGATACGGTAGGCCTGGTGGAAGCCGACAGTTCAGTCACTAAAGGCTGGTTAGACCACCGCAATCATGTGCCTGAATGGGTCGACTTGCTAAATATGGGCGTCATTGCCGATACGATCGAGGTATCGGCCACCTGGCAGCAAATTGATGCCGTGTATAACAATACCGTCGCAGCCTTACAAACCGTGCCGAGCATTGCGCTCGCTTCAGCGCACAGCTCGCATGTGTATCGATCGGGTATTAACCTCTATTTCACTTTCGCCTGTGCGCCAACCGATGCCGCGGAGATGGAAGCGCTGTACTTTGAGGCGTGGGACAAAGCGCTCACAGCAACGGCATCAGCCGGTGGCGGCATTGCCCATCACCATGGATCTGGGCGCTTACGCCGACAATACCTTCACCATGACTTGGGCGAACAAGGCATTGAATTGCTTAGAACCTTGAAGCGAGCGATTGATCCAAAGGGTATTATGAATCCAGGGAACCTGCTCCCAGAAGAATAACCATTAGGTAGTACCATGACAGAAGATCTGATTCTGGCCATAGACAATGGCACGCAAAGCATCCGAGCCCTGGCGTTTAACCGCCAGGGCGAGTTAATCGACAAAGCGCAAGTGGCCCTGAACGATTATCAGCACCCGCAACCAGGCTGGATGGAACATGACGTCGACGCATTCTATGAAGCTCTGTGTCGCGTCTGTCAGCAGTTGTGGAGTCAAAATCGAGTGCAACCAGCGCAGGTAAAAGCAGTCGTACCGACCACCCAAAGAGCGACGGTCATTAACCTCGATGCCAACGGCGCCCCTTTGCGCCCAGCGATTGTCTGGCCCGACCAGCGTTTAGCACAGGTGCGATCAAAACGACCGTTTGTGTGGCGAGTTCTGTTCCGACTCCTTGGTTTGAAGCCTACCATTGATGCCCTCGAGCAAGCTTGCGAGATCAATTGGATCATGCAGAACCAGCCAGATATTTGGCACCGCACAGCTCACTTCTTACTGCTGTCCGGCTACCTAAATTACAAACTCACGGGAGAAATAGCTGACAGCATCGGAAACCAAGTCGGTTACATTCCTTTTGATTACAAATCTCAGGACTGGTGCAAGGAAAACGACTGGAAATGGACGTGTATGCCAGTGCGTCGCGATCAACTGCCTCGCTTGGTGAAAACGGGCGACGAGCTGGGTCGAATCACACAAGAGTGCAGCAAGGATACAGGCATCGGGCTCAACACCCCGGTGATTGCAGGCGCCGCCGACAAAGCCTGTGAGGTGCTCGGTAGCGGCTGCATCAACCCCAGCGTCGGAAGTATTTCGTGTGGCACCACAGCTACCATTAATGTCACACATCATAAGTACTTAGAACCACGCCCTTTTATCCCTCCCTACCCCGCCGCCATGCCCGGGGTGTTCAATCTTGAGGTACAAATATTTCGCGGATTCTGGATGGTTAACTGGCTGAAAGACGTTTTTGGTTTGCTAAGCGATACCAAACCACACCAAACCCACGAATCCGCGATTGAAGAATACCTAAGCGCGACGGCACCTGGCGCCCAAGGTTTGGTATTGCAACCCTACTGGAACCCGGGTTTGGGAGAACCCGGACCCGAGGCGCGTGGCAGCATCATCGGCTTTACCGATACGCACACCAAAGCCCACATTTACCGC
>NZ_CBFHWH010000076.1:0-10104 GCF_965659035.1 Aequoribacter sp.
TTTTGAATACCGACGTGTATCCAATTGCGTTCTTGCCCACCGATCCTCAGGCGGGAGACTTTGTGTTGGTGGCACTTATTGCGATCGCTGCGTGTGCTTTAGCTGCAGTGTACCCCGCGCGCCGAGCGGCGCAAATTGCCCCTGCCGAGGTCTTGTCGGAAGCCTAGAGTATCAGGCGCGAGTCTGGCGTTTGACTTGACGCTCGCGCCACTTGCGTCGAATTTGCGCCTTCCACATGATATCGACCACAAAATAACCCAAGGCGCCAAAACCAAGGCTAAAAAGGAGGCATCCCAGCAAAAAAGGTTGCCAGATAGCGCCCAGGGTCGCCGAGAGCCACGCAAAGCTTAACTCGAATTGAATGGCCTGCGTGTCTACGCCTAAGATAAAGGCGCCGAGTTCGTAGGCGAAAAAGAAAATTGCTGGCATGGTCAGCGGGTTAGTAATCCACACCAAAGAGACGGATAAGGGTAAGTTGCAGCGCAGCCAAACCGCGAGTGCCGCGGCAATCAGCATTTGCCCCGGTATGGGCATGAAGGCCATGAACAAGCCGACAAAAAAGCCCATGGATGCGGAATAGCGATTTAAGTGCCACAAATTGCCTTCGTAGATCCAATCACCAAAGACATGCAAAACTTTAAGCTCTTTTAATTCCGACGCGCTGGGAATCAGTTTTTTCAGCGTATGCTTGGGCATGATGGTTTATGAACCTTAGTGCTCGTTATTCGGTGGACCCGATGTGCTGCAATGGTGTCTCTGTTTGCGAGCGCTATTATGACCAGATTTGGACCGAAAGACTACGCTCTAATTGCCGCCACGGGCCTTATTTGTGGGGTGCTTTCCGCGCTTTTGTGGCGCGGCTTTAGCGCCTTTTATGGCTCGCTATGTGCATCGGCACTACTGTTTTACTTTTTTCGTATCACGGTGCTGCGAGTCCTTCTTGTCGGTTGGTGCGCGGGTCAGGCTTGGGTTTGGTTTTATAGCCAATGGATGGTCGAGCTGAATGTCTCGCCCCAATGCTTAAATACACCGTTTACCGTGCAGGCCAACGTGCGTAATTTTGTAGACGAGTATCCAGGCTTTAATGACACGGTCGTCCAGAGGGCTGAGCTTGATATAACCAGTGTGTCGCTGCCGGATTGTGCTGCGCTTGAGCGCATTAGGGTGTATTACACAGGTCCTAGGACCTTGCGTTTGGGAGATCAAATTGTCGGTCAAGTGACCTTGAGATCAGAGCGAGGGTTTGCGAACTTTTCCAGTGACAATCGCAAGGCACAGGCCGTCGCCCTGCAGCGACTGGCCGGCGGGCGCTTAGAATTTGTGTACAGCCAACGAAAGGCCTATCGAGGATTCGACCATTGGCGCTATCGTCTATCGCAAACCATTGCCAATCAGGCGGGGCTGAGCGACACCGCAAAAGGCGTGATTGCCGCCCTAGTTGTGGCTGATAAGCGCTATATTCCGCCCTTGTTTCAGCAGCTTAGCTTGCGCTTAGGTGTTGGCCATATTTTGGTCATATCGGGTTTACACATTGCTTTGGTGGCAGGCTTTGCAAGTATTGTGGCACGAGCCTTGTTGCGGCCATTGTGTTGGATTGTTGCATACCGGGTAAGACAATACCTCGGCGATGGCTTGGTGTTTGCGTCGGCACTGGCTTACGCCTTAATGGCCGGTTGGAGTTTACCCACCCAGCGCGCCGTTCTGGCCTTGTGCTTTTGGCTGTTGGCCAAAAATCTGGGGCGAGACGGTCAGCCCTTGCGCTTGTTCTGGTGGGCCCTTACCTTGTGTTTGCTGATAAACCCTCTCACCGGCTTGTTACCCGCATTTTGGCTAAGTTTTGGAGCAGTGTTTATAGTGCTAATCAGCTCGGTCATCGTGGGTAGATTCGAGGGGGCTCGGGCTTATTTTTTGACTCATGTAGCGATATGCGTAGCAATGTGGCCTGCCAGTTTGGTGTTTTTTGGTCAGGCTTCCGTTTTGTCGATACCGGCCAATATGCTAGCCGTACCCGTGGCCGGCTTATGGCTGGTACCGCTCAGTCTATTAGGGGCGCTGGCTGGCTCATTGGACGCTATGACTGTAAGCGCTTTGCTGTGGTCGTGGGCGGCGTGGCCGCTGGATTTAGCGGAAAGCTTGCTAGACTCTGCCTGGCTTGAAATAGGTGTTTGGCAGAGCACATTATCCATTGCTTTTGCGCTGCTCTTGAGTGCTTTGTGGTTGCTGCTATTGACGCCCTTACGGCTTGCTTGGCGCTACATTGTATTGGTTGTGATGAGCTTGATGTTGAGCTATCGACCTATGTCGGGTTCCACGGATCGAGCGCGACTGTGGGTGTTTGATGTAGGACAGGGCTCAGCCATGCTTTTGCAGGTGGCAGAGCGGTCGATGTTGTTTGATCTGGCGGGAGGCTTGCCCGGCAGTGTGTACCATTTTGACTACACCGCCGCGCCCATTTTGCGGGGTTTGGCTATCTCGGCGGTGGACACCCTAGTGCTGAGCCATGAAGACTTTGACCATGTGGGTGGATTTTATTCGCCGAACTTTAACTTTGGTTGGCGCCGATTGGTGACCCCAAGCGGTGAGGGCGAGCGGGCCCAAACGTGTCGACCGGGTCGGGTGGAGCAATGGGCGCCGGGCGTGAGCTTGCAGTGGCTTTCGGGCGGTGCCGACACTCCTTTGAGTAGCGATAACGACACGTCTTGCGTTTTAAAGGTACACGCTTACGGGTATTCAGTGCTGTTCATGGCGGATGTGGGAAAGCTGAAAGAGCGAGATTTGGTCAGTTATTGGCGTAACGAACTTGAGGCGGACATACTCATCGTGGGGCATCACGGCTCTGACACCTCCAGCTCTGCAACCTTACTTAAGTGGGTGAAGCCCCGTTATGCGGTCATATCGGCAGGGTTTTATAATGCCTTTGGTCACCCCAACGCAGCCGTAATTAAACGCCTTAACAGCTCTGGAGCGACCATTTTGAACACGGCTCAGACAGGAGCCTTGCGGTTTGAATGGGGGCGCAACGAGGAGCTTCGCTGGCTTGCAACGCGCGCCCATTGGGCTCGATTTTGGCAAGATAATTATTCCCCCTAAGCGCGTTGTTCGTGGCGCTCGGGTGAGTATAATGAGCCAAACACAAAGGGGATGGATATGCTAGATATCGTGACAGCGGGTGGTTGGTTAATGATCCCCATTCTGCTCTCTTCGGTCATTGCTTTGGCAATTTGTATTGAGCGTTTAATCGCTCTAAAACCTTCTAAAGTTGCACCGGCTGGCTTAGTTCAGACACTGTTTCAGCAAATTAAGTCGGGTCAAATGAATGCCGAGAAGTTGCGAGCACTTAAGAGCTCGAGTCATTTAGGGCATATTTTGGCGGCAGGCTTGATGAATGCCAAAGCCGGTCGGGATATCATGAAGGAAAGCATTCAAGATGCGGGTTCTCAGGTGGTGCATGAGCTCGAACGTTTCTTGAACACCCTGGGCACTATCGCCGCCATTGCGCCGCTGATGGGCCTATTAGGCACAGTAATCGGCATGATTTCGGTATTTACTGAGATCGTGACGCAAGGCACCGGTAATGCCGGCGCCTTAGCGGGTGGTATTTCTCAGGCGCTTATTACGACCGCTGCGGGTCTGACCGTAGCGATCCCAGCATTGGTAATGCACCGGTATTTGCAGGGCCGCGTAGATGCCATTGTGGTGCGCATGGAACAAGATGCAAACCGTTTAGTCGACGCTTTGCACGGTAATGCCGCCTCACTGTCTGAGGTAGAGGCCAACAAATGAAATTTGAGCGACGCGCCAAGCCGGCGGTAGAGGTCAATCTCACGCCCTTGATTGACGTGGTGTTTTTGTTATTGATCTTTTTCATGGTGTCGACATCGTTTACCAAGCAAAGCGAAATTACGCTCGCCTTGCCCACGGCCTCGGGGGAGTCTCGAGAAATTATTCCTGACCTTATTGAGTTGGTTGTTACACGTGAAGGTTCCTACCGAGTGAACGGTTTGCCGCTGTCAGGTACTCGGGTTAGCACCATAAAAGACGCCTTGTACCAATTGTCAAAAGGGGATACGACCTTACCCTTGGCGATTGTGGCGGACGCCAATGCGTCGCATCAGTCGGTGGTTAGCGCTATGGATGCCGCAGGCCAGTTAGGGTTTTCTCGATTAAGCATTGCAACGCTTAACCCTCAGTCTGAGGAAAACTAGTGTGATTTATGGGCGATTGTTGCTCGAGCGCTTCTTTAATTACTTTTGGTACCGCGAAACGCCAGGCTTGCTGTGGCTATTGTGGCCCTTGGAGCTTGTCTACAAAGCTTTGGTTGCACGCAAACGGCTAGATCCTCGCGTGGAGCCTATGAAACCGCCGTGTGTGGTGGTCGGCAATGTGACGGTCGGTGGTACGGGTAAAACACCGGTGGTGATTGCCTTGGTCAGATATTTGCAGTCCAAAGGCCTGACCGTGGGTGTGATTAGTCGCGGATATGGACGCACCACCTCAGGTTTGCTCGAGGTTACTCGTTCGAGATTGGTGAGCGATACAGGCGATGAGCCTATGTTGATTCACAGAAGCTGCAATGTCCCCGTCGTAGTTGCCGAGCAGCGGGCTATGGCCTACGAGTACTTGCAGGATAGGGTAGATGTTGTGCTGTCTGATGATGGCTTACAGCATACCGGTTTGCGCCGGAGTATTGAAATTGCCGTGGTGGACAAGCATCGCGGTTTTGGTAACGGGCATTGTTTACCCTTGGGACCTTTGCGCGAGCCGGCGGCGCGCATTCGGACTGTTGACTATATCATTTATCGCGGTTCGAAGAGCCAAGGCGGCGCGTATTTAGTGCCACAGGATTTTTATGAGGACAGTGGCCAGACACTCAGCATTGAGCAAATGCTAGTAAAGCATCCCGTTATCGAGATTGTCACGGCCATCGGCGCGCCGCAGCGATTGCAAGCAGATCTTGAGGCCCTGGGATTTAGCGTTAAGCTCAGGGCGTTTCCAGATCATTACCAGTTTAATGACCAAGATTTCGTCAATACTAGCCATGCTGTGGTAGTGACCGAGAAAGACGCGGTAAAATTGCCGGAGTCGGTGCAAGGCGTTTGGGTGTACCGCACTCAGATGCGCATACCGGAAACGACCCTAACGAATTTTTGGACCCAACTCGAGGCACTCTTGTGAGCTACACCATTGTCATTCCGGCGCGATATGCGTCGACACGTTTACCGGCAAAACCTTTAGCGGATATCGCCGGAAAGCCTATGATTCAACACGTTTGGGAACGTGCCTGCGAGTCGAGCGCTGATCGTGTGATTGTGGCGACCGATCATTTAGACGTTTTTGAAGTTTGCCAAAGCTTTGGTGCTGACGTGTGTATGACCCGAGAAGACCACGAATCGGGTACAGATCGTTTAGCTGAAGTAGTCAGTCAGGCGGCTTTAGCTGACGACGCCATTGTGGTTAACGTGCAGGGCGATGAGCCTTTGATTCCGGCGAGCGTGATAGAGCAGGTCGCTCATAACCTAGCCAGTAACCCTGATGCCGGTATTGCGACTTTGTGTGAGCGGATCGAAGATAACGCGACACTAACCGACTCTAACGCCGTAAAAGTTGTTTTTAATTCAATGGGTTATGCGCTATATTTCAGCCGATCTCTAATTCCTTTTCCGCGCGATAAAGATGCCGCTACCATCGATCTTGAATCCGATGCGTGTTATCGGCACTTGGGTATTTATGCCTACCGTGCAGGTACGTTAAAGGCGTTCACGCAATGGCCAATGGCCGACCTTGAGCGGCTCGAAAAATTGGAACAATTGCGCGCCTTGTACCAGGGTACGCGTATTCACGTAGAGCCAGCCTGTGCTTCAGTGCCGGGCGGAGTCGATACTCCAGCAGATTTGCAGGCGGTCAATCGCCTGCTCGGTGCTTGAGACCAATGCAATTTGAGCGCGATGTCAGTCTAGAGGGTTTGAATACGCTAGGGGTGACGTCTCGTGCCGAGAATTTCTGTCGAGTCGAGTCCGATGCTGACTGGCTTGCGGCGATCGACTATGCCAGTTCTCGAGGTCTTGGTATCACCCTGTTAGGAGGGGGCAGTAACGTCGTTTTGGGAGAGCAGCTCCGAGGCTTGGTGGTGCATCCAGTGGGCGATGATATTGACCTTTTCGAACAGCGGGGTGACGACGTTCTTGTTGATGTGCTTGCAGGTACCGAGTGGGATACGCTTGTGCGCATTTGTAATCAACGCGGCTGGTTCGGTTTAGAGAATCTGGTGTCAATACCGGGTAGTTGTGGTGCAGCACCGGTGCAAAATATCGGCGCTTACGGGGTAGAGATTGCCGAGTTTATTGAAAGCGTGCGGGTGTTAGACCTAAATACGCGTGAATTTTCAGTAGTCAAAAGCCAAGACTGTGGGTTTGCCTATCGGTATTCGTATTTCAAGGGGCCCTGGCGCACTCGTTACGCCATCGTGGGGATTCGGTTGCGCCTGTCTAAGACCCCGACGGTCAATACAAGCTACGCCGCGCTAGCGCAAGCGCTGGAAAATGCCGAGCTGCACGCGCCTACGCCCGTAGATGTGCTGAACACGGTCGCGGCGATTCGCGCTGCAAAATTACCCGATGTGCGCCGAGTGCCAAACTCAGGGAGTTTTTTTAAAAATCCCATTGTCAGTGGCGAGTTCGCACAACACTTACAGGCGCTGCACCCCGATCTACCCGTGTACGCGGTGGACGATGGGAGCGCTAAGCTGGCTGCGGCATACCTGATTGAGGCTGCGGGGCTAAAAGGCTATCAAGACGCTGGTTGTGGCATCAGCGAAGATCACGCTCTGGTGCTTGTTAATCCAGGACAGGCCACTGGCGCCGAGTGCTTGGCGCTTGCCGAGCACGTGATTAGTACCGTGCAGTCCGCGTTTGGGGTGACCTTAGACATTGAGCCTGTGGTCATGGGTGCATAACGGATGTTTGATTCCGAGGCCTTTCTTAAACAGTTGACCCAACGCCCCGGCGTTTATCAAATGCTTGGCAGCGAGGGTGAGATTTTATACGTGGGCAAGGCCAAGAACCTGAAAGCCCGTGTCAGCAGTTACTTTCGTGCCTCTGGACTAACTACCAAAACCATGGCGCTGGTGGCCAAAATTGCCGATATTCAGGTGACGGTGACCTCCACTGAAGTCGATGCACTGCTGCTTGAGCACAATCTGATTAAAGAACACAAGCCGCCTTACAATATTCTGCTCAAAGACGATAAATCGTATCCCTATATCTTTTTGAGCACACAGGATACCTACCCGAGACTGGCGTTTCACCGTGGCTCTAAGCGAAAAAAAGGGCAGTACTTTGGACCTTACCCGAGCTCCGGCGCGGTGCGCGAGTCGCTACATTTTTTGCAAAAAACCTTTCGTGTGCGCCAATGTGAGGACGCGTATTTTCGCAATCGTTCCAGACCGTGCCTACAGCATCAAATAGGGCGATGCACTGGTCCGTGTGTGCCGGGGTTTGTCACCGAAGAGGAGTATGCCGAGCAGGTCGAATCGACGCGTTTGTTTTTGCAGGGCAAGTCGCAAGAGCTCATGGCCAAGCTTGCCGATGACATGGAGGCCTGTGCCGAGCGCTTAGAGTTCGAAAAAGCGGCGGTGTTGCGTGACCAGCTAGGGCATATTCAACAGGTACAGTCCAGTCAAGGCATCGAGGGCGTGCGCGGTGACTTAGATATCATTGCCTGCGCCACTCGCCACGGTAAGGCTTGTGTACACGTCCTGTTTGTGCGCGAGGGTCGTGTAATTGGCAGTCGCTCGTATTATCCGGGCTTAGCCATTGATGACACCGAGGCCTCGACCTTGTCGGCGTTTGTATTGCAATACTATTTGGCGAATGAACGCCCCGTGCCTCAAGAAGTAATTGTCTCGAACGAGCTTGATGAGGTGCAGGCCTTGAATGAACTGCTCACTCAACGGGCTAAGGTGAAGGTGTCGGTAAAACATCGCGTTCGCGAGGCCCGCGCGCGCTGGTTACAGCTGGCAGTGCAAACCGCCGACACAAATCTTATGGCGCACTTAGAGGCCAAAGAGACCACGCGAGCCCGTCTGGTCGCTTTACAAAAAGCAGCACAGCTTGGGTCTTTACCAGAACGTATCGAGTGTTTTGATATCAGTCACAGCAGCGGTGCCCAAACGGTGGCATCGTGTGTTGTGTTCGGTGTGGATGGCGCCAAGAAGTCCGACTATCGCAAATTTAACATCGAGGGCATTACCGGAGGAGACGATTACGCCGCCATGCAGCAGGCGCTGGAGCGCCGCTTTAAGCGTCTCAAAAATGGTGAAGGTGTAAAGCCCGACGTGCTGCTAATTGATGGTGGTAAGGGGCAGGTCAGTCAGGCCATGAGTGTGCTAGAGGCTCTGCAAATTGACGATATCGTCGTCATCGGGGTTGCCAAAGGTACCACCCGTAAAGCGGGTTTCGAGACCTTGATTAATGGCGCCACGGGCAAAGAATGGCAGTTGCAAAGCGATGACCCCGCCCTGCATCTTATTCAGTACATCCGCGATGAATCGCACCGCTTTGCGATCACCGGTCACCGCGCGCGCCGGGCCAAGCAACACCAGTCTGCTTTGGAATCGATTCCCGGTGTCGGTGCCAAGCGGCGACGCGATTTATTACGCCACTTTGGTAGCGCTCAGGGGGTAAAAGGTGCGAATATTGAGGAGCTCATAAAGGTGCCTGGTATCAATCGCGCGCTGGCGGAACAAATCGTCGAGCATCTACAGGCCGGTCGGGAGTAGAAACACAGTGAATTTACCCAACAGTCTAACCTTACTACGGGTGCTTATGATCCCCGTGATGGTGCTGATTTTCTTCTCAGAGATATCGGGGCGCTACCTTATCGCCGCGGCAATATTTGGTGCGGCGGCAATCACCGATTGGTTGGATGGTTACCTCGCTAGGAAGCTGGGGCAGGGCACCTCATTTGGAGCGTTTCTGGACCCTGTCGCCGATAAGCTGATGGTGTCGGTGGCTATTATTATTTTGATTCACGAGTTGCAGTCTGTGCCTTTTACCATTGCAGGATGCGTGATTATTGCTCGCGAGATTGTGGTGTCGGCTTTGCGTGAATGGATGGCCGAGATTGGCGAGCGCACCTCGGTTCGGGTGTCTTGGTTAGGTAAAGTGAAAACCACGGTCCAGATGATCTCGATTACGGTTTTGCTCGCCATAGACCCGATGGCAGGGGGCTCTTGGATGCTGTTAATGCTGCTGGGTTACGCCTTGTTTATGGTGGCCGCGGTACTGACGGTGTGGTCAATGCTGTTGTATTTGTTGGCGGCGCGCAAAGCGGTACAAAATAGCGAATCCGCTTGACACCGAGGCCCAAGGCCCTACAATGCGCACCTCGGATTGAAACTCAATCCTTTTACTGTTTGGACTTGGTAATCACCAACCAAACCTTCAGGCGGTAAAGTGTTTTAAGCGTGCTTAAAACGTCGCGTAGCGGGAATAGCTCAGTTGGTAGAGCGCAACCTTGCCAAGGTTGAGGTCGCCGGTTCGAACCCGGTTTCCCGCTCCAAAATGGCTCGGTGGCAGAGTGGTGATGCAGCGGATTGCAAATCCGTCAACGCCGGTTCGATTCCGACCCGAGCCTCCATAATTTATCGCTATCAAAGGCCTATCGGCCCGCTCTCTTGGAGCAGATAGCTATATCAGGCTCACCAAAGCCCTCGCGAGGGCGGCGGCTGGCCTGCACCATCTGGCGCAGTTCACGCTGACAACGCGAGTTCGTCATCTTGACTTAAGTCTTAAATAAACCCGCTAAAGGCTGGGCGTTAAAGTTTGCGAGATTAGGCAGTGCATCACTCACTGCTGCGGTTGATAATCCCAGCCATTGACCCAGGGCCGCCGCGTACTGATCAACGGCAATTGTGGGTATGAGTCTCCCTCCACCAGCATCATGATCGTGGCCAAGCATGGGTGGTGGGATTGTGCCAAGAATTTGACCACCTTGGACGGCGCCCCCCATAACCAAGTGGTGGCCACCCCAGCCATGATCGGTACCGTCGCCATTTACAGCTAGGGTGCGTCCAAAATCTGAGGCCGTGAACAATGTTACGTTATC
>NZ_CBFHWH010000077.1:0-9618 GCF_965659035.1 Aequoribacter sp.
CTTATTGCCTTCTCGATCAACAACAGCCACCGGGGTATTGGGCTTTAATTTGCCACGGGTAATGCGCCCCACACCAATAACACCCACGTAGCTCGAGTAGTCCAAAGCTGAAATTTGCATTTGCAATGGTGAATTCGCGTCAACCTCTGGCTCAGGCACACGCTCGATAATTTCGTTGAACAAAGGCGCCATATCGTCCGCCATGTCGTTAGGATCTAAGCCGGCGATACCCTGAATAGCTGAGGTGTAAACAATTGGAAAGTCCAACTGAGTCTCGTTGGCACCTAAACGGTCGAACAAGTCAAACACTTGGTCAATAACCCAGTCTGGCCGCGCGCCCGGGCGATCAATTTTGTTCACTACAACGATGGGGTTCAAACCACGCTCGAAGGCTTTAGAGGTTACAAAGCGCGTCTGTGGCATTGGGCCATCGACAGCATCGACCAACAACAATACCGAATCGACCATCGACAATACACGCTCTACCTCGCCGCCAAAGTCGGCGTGCCCGGGTGTATCCACGATATTGATACGATAGTCGGACCAACGAATCGCCGTGTTTTTCGCCAAAATGGTGATACCACGCTCACGTTCTTGGTCGTTACTGTCCATGACACGCTCAGCGCCATCTGAACGGCGATCAAGAGTGCCCGATTGCTGTAACAAACAATCCACTAAGGTTGTTTTACCATGGTCAACGTGCGCGATGATCGCGATATTGCGGAGCTGTCTAGTCAAGGGGGTTTACCTCAGTAGGATGGGCTAGGCCAAAAATGGCGCGCAGTATACAGTAGGCCGAGAATGCAAGCTATGGCAGTATTACCGTTACATCATCACATCCCCAGCGCAAAAAGATCTGCCCACCGCTACGCTACTCACCTTCAAAAAGCTCGCCACGGCCAGCGGCGCACCAAATTGGTACCCGCTCGCACCAATATGGCACAAAAATATTGTTTAGATCCATCCGCTCTGTCTTCAAACCCACAAAAACAGTGCGAAAACACCAAAATCGGTGCACAATAAACATGGCATACATATTGCTTTTGAGTTGTTAGCGATTTTGAACCAAGGATCACCATTACGGCACACCTGGGGTTCACACAACCGCAAACAGGCAAAAGCCCGCAATCAACGGAGGAATTACAATGTCAGAGCATACTCTGGATCTTATTAAAAGCAGTGAAGCACGCTGGGTGGACTTACGCTTTACCGACACCAAAGGTAAAGAACAACACGTAACCATTCCTGCGTCAGAAGTGGACGAAGACTTTTTCGAAGACGGCAAAATGTTCGATGGCTCATCGATCGCCGGCTGGAAAGGCATTAACGAATCAGACATGATCTTAATGCCCGATGACGTTGCGTCTGTGTTAGACCCGTTCACCGATGATGCGACCGTTATCGTTCGCTGCAACATCATCGAACCTACCACGATGCAGGGTTACGATCGCGACCCTCGCTCGATTGCACAACGCGCAGAAGACTACCTGAAAACAACGGGTATCGGTGACACCGCATTCTTCGGTCCAGAGCCTGAATTCTTCGTGTTTGACGATATCAAATGGCACGCAGACATCAGCGGTGCAGGCTACACCATCAACTCCGAAGAAGCTGCATGGGCATCAAACCTGCATTACGATGGCGGCAACACCGGTCACCGTCCAGGCGTTAAAGGCGGCTACTTCCCCGTGCCACCAGTCGATTCGCTGCACGAATTACGCGCGGCCATGTGTATCGCCATGGAAGAAATGGGCCTACCCATTGAAGTACACCACCACGAAGTGGGCACCGCGGGTCAATGTGAGATCGGCGTTAAGTTCAACACCCTGGTGAAAAAAGCCGACGAAGTTCAAATTCTGAAGTATTGCGTATTGAACGTTGCCCATGGCTTTGGCAAAACAGCGACCTTTATGCCCAAGCCATTGGTCGGTGACAACGGCTCAGGCATGCACGTTCACCAGTCTATCGCCAAAGACGGCGTTAACATGTTCGCTGGCGACGGCTATGCAGGACTGTCTGATACTGCACTGTACTACATCGGCGGTATCATCAAACACGCTCGCGCCCTGAACGCATTTACTAACGCGTCTACCAACAGCTACAAGCGTTTGGTGCCTGGCTTCGAAGCACCCGTTATGTTGGCTTACTCAGCCCGTAACCGCTCTGCGTCGATTCGTATTCCTTACGAGCCAAGCCCTAAAGGCAAGCGCGTAGAGGTACGATTCCCTGACCCAACGGCTAACCCATACTTGGCCTTCGCAGCGATGTTGATGGCGGGTATTGATGGCATCAAGAACAAGATTCACCCTGGCGACGCCGCTGATAAAGATCTTTACGATCTGCCAGCAGAAGAAGCCTTGGCGATTCCAACCGTATGTTCTTCGCTGCAGCAAGCGCTTGAGTCACTGGACGCAGACCGCGCATTCTTAACCGAAGGCGGCGTATTCTCTGATGACATGATCGATGCTTACATCGACCTGAAAATGGAAGAAGTGACCCGCTTGAACATGACGACCCACCCCGTTGAGTTCGACATGTACTACTCCTGCTAAGCGACACCGCTCAAGCACAAAGCCCGCCACTGGCGGGCTTTTTTATTGCTGACACAAACGATCCGCTCTGCTAGTCTGGATATCCTTAAGAAACACTCGGTTTTTAAATGCGAATTGCTCTGTTGTTTTTGATGCTAACGCTCTCTAGCTTCGCACAGGGGCAGACCCGAATTTACAAAGTAGTGGATGCAAATGGCAACATTACATTCACCGATAAGCCGCCCATAAGCACCCAAGAAGAGTCGAGCGCCGTAGAGCTCAATCAAATCAATATCAGTGCACCGCCGCCGGAGCGTGCGCGCAACGCCCGTATCGACAACAGCAAGCCAGAAGGCAATATCGACTACGACATCACCATCACCAGCCCGCCAGACAGCACGACCATTCCTATGGGACCGGGCAACTTCTCGCTCAGCGCCTCGGTTAGCCCTGCGCTAGAAAATGGCGATAAATTGCAACTCATCCTCAACGGTGAGCCTTACGGCAGACCTCAAAGCACCAGTACTTGGGGCCTGACAAATGTACTTCGTGGCGCTCACGATCTGTCGATTCAGGCAGTGAGCAACTCAGGTAAAGTGCTCTCACAATCACGCCCTGTTCGCGTCTATGTACTGAGACCCTCCAAACTCTATCGCAACTAGCGCACCAAATTGGTGCAATTGAGTTTGAGCTGTGCTCAAATAGGGCGCAGCGCTCGACAAAACACCCGCTACACTCGCGATTTTTGCGCCAAATGGCGTTTTCTTGGGTCTCGATCAGCACCAAAAGTTGGCGTCATTCTTGCTAGGTGTTAGCGAATAATTCGCATTTGCTGGCAGATCACGGTCTGCCTATAAAATGGAAGGCACTCATGGCCCCAATAGATACAATCGATAGCTTAAGCACCGGTGTAATAACACTGGACAGTGAGTTGTGTATTTGCGCCATGAACTCCGCTAGCGAAGCCATGCTTTCCACCTCGAAAGCCCGCTTGGCGGGCACTCATTTTATTGACCTATTGAAGAATGCAGACGAAATGGTGCCTCAAATACGCGCTGCCATTGAAGCCCATACGCCCATCACACAACGCAGCGTTACGCTGCAAAATAATGGCAACGAGCCCGTCACAGCTGATTTGACGATAACCCCATCAAGACCCGATCGCGATGGCAGTCTGTTGATTGAGCTACACCCAGTCGATCGGATCATGCGCATCAGCCGAGGACAAAATCTCCTGCAGACCACTGAAACGACGCACCAAATCGTCCGCGGACTGGCTCATGAGGTGAAAAACCCACTGGGCGGTATCCGCGGAGCGGCACAATTGTTGGCCCGCGAACTCGAAGACCCCGATCAACTTGAATATACTCAGATTATTATTCGTGAGGCCGATCGCCTAAGAGCCCTGGTCGATCGTCTGCTTGGCCCGAATAAACCCGTAGACCGACTCCCATTGAATGTACACGAAGTGCTCGAGCACGTGCGACGCCTGCTCGAAGTCGAGAGCGACCAAAAGGTCAGGATCGAGCGCGATTATGACCCAAGCCTCCCAGACATTATTGGGGACCGCGCTCAGCTGATTCAAGCCATCCTTAATATCGCTTTAAACGCTATTCAGGCCAACGACGGTGAGCACGAATGCCTGATTACTCTGCGCTCCCGCGTCCTGCGTCAGTTTACGATTGGCGCAATCCGCCACCGCTTAGTTTGTAAAATCGATATCGAGGACAACGGCCCAGGCATCGACGAAGCGCTAATGGGATTAATCTTTTTGCCCATGGTCACCGGCCGGGCGGAAGGTACAGGCCTGGGCTTGTCGATATCGCAAAGTATTATCAATCGCCATGGCGGTCTGCTCGAGTGTCAGAGCGAACCGGGCAAAACCTTATTCTCACTATACCTTCCCTTGGAGCTAGATCATGAGTGATACCTCAAACGTGTGGGTCGTAGACGACGACGATTCGATCCGCTGGGTACTAGAACGCGCTCTCACCCAGGCGGGGATAAAATGCCGGTGCTTCGAAGAAGCCGACAGCCTGCTGGCAGAGATCAAATACGAACAACCCGACGCCATTATCAGTGACATTCGAATGCCGGGAACCGACGGGCTCGCCATGCTAGACGAGCTACACGCGAGCCTCCCAGAACTACCTATCATCATTACCACAGCGCACTCGGACCTCGAAAGCGCGGTCGCCTCATATCAGCAAGGTGCGTTCGAATATTTACCCAAACCCTTTGATATCGACGATGTAATTGCCATCACCGAACGCGCCATCTCACATCGCCGCAAAACTTTAAAGACCTCGGAGGCTAAAGAGGAGGCGCTTCCTACCACCGAGATCATTGGCGAGGCGCCCGCAATGCAGGAGGTGTTTCGTGCGATCGGACGCTTAGCGCACAGCAATATTACGGTGTTGATCAACGGCGAATCGGGTACAGGTAAAGAGCTTGTCGCTCGAGCATTACATCGCCATTCACCTCGTGCCAGTGCGCCATTCATCGCACTTAATATGGCTGCGATACCTCGCGACCTAATGGAGTCAGAGTTATTCGGCCACGAAAAAGGGGCTTTTACCGGTGCCGCTCAAAAACGTGAGGGCCGCTTTGAACAAGCCAACGGTGGCACCCTGTTCCTCGACGAGATTGGCGATATGCCCGCCGAAACCCAAACACGGCTACTTCGAGTACTTGCCGACGGTGAGTTCTATCGAGTAGGCGGGCACGTCGCGGTAAAATCCGATGTTCGAATTATCGCTGCAACCCATCAGAATCTTGAAGAACTGGTTCGCAAAGGCGATTTCCGCGAGGATTTATTTCACCGCTTAAATGTCATTCGGATTCATATTCCACGCTTAGCTGAGCGACGCGAAGATATTCCAAAATTGATGCAGTACTTCTTTCAGCGCGCTGCCGAGGAATTGGGTGGCGAGAAAAAAGTTCTGCTGCCTGAAACCGAGAAATACCTGTGCACACTCGACTGGCCCGGCAACGTGCGCCAGTTAGAAAACACCTGCCGATGGATCACCGTTATGGCATCAGGACGGGAAATCCACATTGATGATCTCCCTCAGGAGTTACGCGAACCCACTGTTCACCAGACGATAGATTCGCCCTCAGATTGGGGTGGACAGCTCCGCGAGTGGGTCAGCACCCAATTAGCGTCAGGGCGACAGCATATTCTGGACGAGGCAACACCGCGATTCGAGCGCATCGTCATTGAAGCGGCCCTAAACTACACCGGCGGCCGCAAACGCGACGCTGCAGAACTGCTAGGCTGGGGCCGCAACACGCTAACGCGCAAAATGAAGGAATTGGAACTATCCAGCCGGAGCTAAGCGTCTTACACTAGCGCCATGTTTCACGTTGTTTTATTTGAACCCGAAATCCCACCCAACACAGGCAACATTATGCGCCTGTGTGCCAACACGGGCTGCGAACTGCATCTGGTTGAACCGCTGGGGTTTAGCCTCGACGAAAAGCGCCTCCGTCGTGCGGGCATGGATTATCGCGACATCAGCGTGGTAACCAACCACCGCAACTGGGAAGAGTGCCTACAAGCTATTTGCGCTAAAAGCCCGAGCACACGTGTTTTTGCCTGCACAACGAAGGGCTCTCAGGCTCATACAAAGGCCGTTTTTCAGTCTGGCGACATTATTTTAATGGGCCCAGAAACTCGAGGCTTACCCCTGAGTATCATCGAATCTACCCCGGCCGAATATCGCATTCGTATTCCGATGGCACCTGAATCAAGAAGTTTGAATCTATCGAACGCCACCGCAGTGATTCTGTACGAAGCACTGCGGCAGACAGGGTTTGAGGGATTGAGCTAAAACCCTAGTGAGTGGCTTCGCCTTGCTCAGCAGCTTGCGCTTGAGCTTGTGCTAAAGCCTGCTGATACAGCGCATCAAAATTTACTGGCGCCAGCATCAAAGCTGGGAACCCGCCTTTAACCACCATCGTGTCGATACTTTCGCGCGCGTAAGGGAACAAGATATTAGGCGCTGCCGTGCCTAACAAGCGACGCAGGGTCTCGCCCTCGAAGCCTTTAATAAAGAAAATACCGGCTTGCTGAACTTCGATTAAAAACGCGGTCTCGTCCTCGATTTTAGCCGTTACCGTAATGGTAAGAACCACTTCAAAGTTGCCCTCTTCATCGATTTTGTCGCTCTTGGTATTCAGATCGATGTTGATTTTGGGCTGCCACTGCTGACGAAACACACCGGGCGTTGCTGGCGACTCGAAAGAGACGTCTTTGGTGTAGATGCGCTGCATCACGAATTGTTGTTCTGGCGCCTGTGCTGCACCTGCTTCTGCTGTAGTTTGCTCGTCGGCCATGTAGCCGTCCTCCATTTATGGTTGGTTAAAAAATGTATCGAGTTTACCGGCACGCTCGAGCGCAGCCATGTCATCGTAACCGCCGATATGGGTGGTTCCAATCCAAATTTGTGGTACCGAGGTACGCCCCGCTTTACGCGTCATTTCCTGACGCAGCTGCGGATCGCCATCGACCGCTATTTCTTTGTACCGAATATTTTTCGCATTGAGTAAATGCTTGGCGCGAATGCAGAAGGGGCAAAATCGCGTGGTGTAAATAACAACTTCTGGCGTCATGACTTGGTGACCACCGGCAATTGCAACGCATCCCACTCCATCATGCCGCCCTTCATCTTGTAGACGTCGCTGAAACCGGCTTCCAACAACTGCTTGCTAGCGCCTGACGCTGTTTGACCCATACGACACACAACAATCACAGGCTTATCTTTGTAAGCTTCAAGCTCGCCCACTCGCGAACCCAACTTGGCATTGGGGATGTGGACACTATCGGCGATGTGGCCTTTTTTGTAATCTGCGGCTTCGCGAATATCCAAAAATACGCCGCCGTGACTATTCACGCGAGCAATCGATTGCTGTGGCGTTAACGCGGGCGCACCACGCGATAACTCGTGACGAATAAACATCACAATCAACACCGCCAGCGCAGCAAATAAGATCCACTGCTGTCCAACGAACTGCAAAAATAAACTTGTGTTCATGACCTACCCATTCAGAGGCTGAAGCTTGCCCGTGTAGATTTACCAGCTAAGCGGCGCAGTATACAGGCTCAAGCGGCGTCTCACCAGCGCTCGGAGCCCGCAAGGGTGCACAGAAACGCAAATCCCGATTCGACACCAGCCCTACTCGGCGGAGTCCGCTTCCGTTACAATACGCAAGTAGTAAACACCTAGCGTCAAACTCTCGGAGACCCCTACTAGTGCCCGACAAAACACCTACCCTACTGATTATTCTTGATGGCTTTGGTCACCGCGAAGCGAAAGAAGACAACGCCATCGCAAACGCCAGTACGCCGACATGGGATCGCCTGTGGTCGCAGCGCCCCCATTCGCTTATTTCTGGCTCAGGTCTCGACGTCGGGCTACCCGACGGGCAAATGGGCAATTCTGAGGTGGGCCACATGAGTCTTGGCGCGGGGCGAATTATTTACCAGCAAATCACGCGCATCGACAAGGCCATCGAAGACGGTGAATTCTTCAGCAACGCCGCGCTATGTCAAGCGATTGACAGCGCCCAGGCGCACGCTGGGGCGGTACATATTTTTGGACTTTTGTCGCCAGGCGGGGTCCACAGCCATGAAAATCACATCATCGCCGCCATGAAACTGGCGGCCCAGCGGGGGGCAACCAAAATTTATTTACACGCCTTCCTAGATGGCAGAGATACGCCACCACGCAGTGCTAAAGCATCCTTACAAGCCGTGGAAGCCGCATTCACAGAACTGGGCAAGGGACAAGTGGCCAGTGTGGTAGGGCGTTATTATGCGATGGATCGAGATCAACGCTGGGATCGAGTCGAACAAGCATACACTTTGATTACCGAGGGCAAGGGTAAATACACGGCAAGTTCGTCACTCGAGGCTCTGGAGCAAGCCTACCGACGCGATGAGAATGATGAGTTTGTCGCGCCCACCGCAATTTCCACCGGCGAACCCATTCGAGTCGAAGACGGCGATAGCATCATTTTTATGAACTTTCGTGCTGATCGCGCCCGCGAAATCACCCAATGTTTTGTCGACCCTGACTTCAATGGATTCGAGCGCCAGCGGCCGCTTAAGCTTGCTAATTTCACCTCGGCAACCGAGTATGCCAAATCATTACCAACTGAAATTGCTTTTCCCAGCGAGAGTCTCAGCAACGTGCTAGGTGCCTATCTCGCTGACCTCGGCAAAACTCAACTACGCATAGCCGAAACTGAAAAATACGCCCACGTAACTTTCTTCTTTAGCGGCGGCCAAGAGACTCTGTTCGACGGCGAAAAGCGCGAGCTAATCCCGTCTCCTGATGTCGCGACTTATGACTTACAACCCGAGATGAGCGCCCCAGAAGTCACCGCCAAACTCTGTGAAGCTATTCGATCAAAACAATTCGATTTGATCGTCTGTAACTACGCCAACGGCGATATGGTGGGACACACCGGGAATTATCAAGCAGCTATTAAAGCGGTCGAAGCGCTTGACCAATCGCTGGCACAAGTAGAGCAAGCCCTCGCCGAGGTCGGAGGCCAAGCACTCATTACTGCCGATCACGGCAACTGCGAGCAAATGCTCGACTACGACAGTGGGCAGTTACACACCCAACACACCACGGAGCACGTGCCGCTTGTCTACGTCGGCCCAAAAAATATCAAGTTCAAACAAACTGAGGGGCGCTTAGCCGATATTGCACCTTCGTTATTGCACCTTATGGAACTCGATATTCCCGCGGAAATGACCGGACAATGTTTGATTGAAAACGCCTAGAGCCATTTTTGTACGCTTGCTGCTATGCGGCGCGTTATGCGCTGCAACAGCAGGCGGCGGCCAGGCGCAAACAGAAGATCGAGAACAAGCGACCGCAGAGCTGCAACAAGTCAGCGATAAGATCAACCAGGTCGACGCGCAACTCAAACGCAATGCAGCGCAAATTAGTCGTTATCAGACTGAGATTGAGTCAAGCGAACGCGCTATTTTTGGTACTCGCAAGAAAATTGCCGACGAACGGCTAACTCTCACGCAACTAGACACCGAACTGTTAAAACTGGAAGCTGAACA
>NZ_CBFHWH010000078.1:0-9585 GCF_965659035.1 Aequoribacter sp.
CCGCTCGAGCCGCTTTCCGATAAGGGCCAGCCAATACCGTGAATGACTTTACCTTCTTCGTGCTGGTCGGCTGGGATTTCCCAGATTTCTTTAATACCGATGCCGTAGTGCTGCGGATCTTTTCCTTCACTTAAGTTAAATTGTTCGATCAGTTGTTTGCCTAAATGTCCTCTGCAGCCTTCTGCGAACAAGGTATACTTGGCGTGAAGCTCCATGCTGGGCACATAGCTGTCTTTTTGCTCACCTTCGGCGGAAACTCCCATCTCACCGGTGGCAATACCCTTTACGCTTCCGTCTTCGTGGTACAGGATTTCTGCTGCGGTGAAGCCGGGGTAAATTTCTACCCCGAGCCCTTCGGCTTGTTCTGCTAGCCAGCGACAGACATTGCCCATAGAGACGATATAGTTGCCGTCGTTGTGAGTGGGTTTCGGAATCGCGAATCCTGGAAGTTTTAAGGCAGACTGTTGGCTGGTGTAAAAGTAGAAGGTGTCTTGTGTCACCTTGCTGTTAACCGGAGCTCCCATGGATTGCCAGTCTGGAAATAACTCATCGAGTGCGCGAGGTTCTAAGACGGCGCCAGATAAGATATGCGCACCAACTTCCGAGCCCTTTTCTACGACACACACAGTAATTTCTTGCTCAGACTCCTGGGCCAACTGCATAATGCGGCACGCTGCGCTCAGACCACTGGGGCCAGCACCAACGATGACGACATCAAATTCCATAGATTCGCGTTCCATATCCTGTCCTCTTACACTTGGGTCTCGGAAGTGTTTTTTTGCTGTAAATGCATTAACATACTCGAAGTTCGATTATATCGACTTAGAGGTTGATGTACATCGTCTATTTAGTTGCATTTTACGACACATAGGGTCCCAGGTGGTTGACCTTTGCGACCCTTAGCGGCATTCTAGCCGCCCGATACGCCGCCATGGCCATAGGCTGTGGCTTTTATTGAACGAGCAAATACTGGAGAATCCATGAAGGTTCTTGTCGCGGTTAAACGCGTTGTTGACTACAACGTTAAAGTGCGCGCCAAAGCAGACGGTTCAGATGTTGATTTGAACAATGTCAAGATGGCGATTAATCCATTCTGTGAAATTGCGGTAGAAGAAGCTGTTCGCTTGAAAGAAGCGGGCGTAGCCACTGAAGTCGTCGCAGTCTCTGTAGGTCCCAAGGCTTGCCAAGAGCAGTTGCGTACAGCACTGGCTTTGGGCGCAGACCGTGCTATTCAAGTTGAGGTGGATGGCGTTGTCGAGCCTTTGGTTGTCGCTAAACTACTGAAAGGCGTGGTCGAGAAAGAAGCGCCTCAGTTGGTTATCCTGGGCAAGCAGTCAATTGATGGTGACAACAACCAAACCGGCCAAATGTTGGGCGCTTTGACCAATATGGCACAAGGTACGTTTGCGTCTGAAGTAAAAGTTGAGGGTGACAGCGTCACAGTGACTCGCGAAATCGATGGTGGTTTGCAAACCGTTAAGTTGGCTTTGCCTGCGATTGTCACCACTGATCTGCGCTTGAATGAGCCTCGCTACGCTTCCTTGCCTAACATTATGAAGGCAAAGAAAAAGCCATTAGACGTTCTAACTGCCGACGATTTAGGTGTTGCAGTGACGACCCATGTCACTCAGGTCAAGGTCGAGCCACCAGCCGAACGTCAGGCGGGTATTAAAGTAGAAGACGTCGCAACCCTTGTTGATAAGCTGAAAAATGAAGCGAAGGTGATAGCATGAGTACCTTAATTTTAGCAGAACACGATAACGATACTCTCAAGGCAGCGACTTTGTCTGCCGTAACTGCCGCGACCCAACTTGGTGGTGATGTTGCTGTTCTAGTCGCTGGTGCAAACTGCGGTGCGGCAGCTGAGCAAGCCGCTGCGGTAGCGGGCGTAAACAAAGTATTGGTTGCGGATAATGCGGCTTACGCAAATCAGCTTGCAGAGAACGTAAGTTTGCTGGTTGCAGAGCTCGCCGCCGGTTATGACAACATCATTGCTGCGGCAACGACCTCGGCAAAGAACATTATGCCGCGCGTGGCCGCCTTGTTAGACGTTGCGCAGATTTCTGAAATCATGTCTGTGGAATCCTCGGACACGTTCAAGCGTCCAATTTACGCAGGTAATGTGATCGCCACAGTGCAGTCTTCAGATGTGAAAAAAGTGATCACGGTGCGTGGCACGTCATTCGACGCTGCGCCCGCAGAGGGCGGTAGCGCTTCCGTTGAAGCAGTAGCCAGCGTTCATGACGCCGGTATATCGAGCTTCGTGGGTGAAGAAGTCGCGGTGTCTGACCGTCCTGAACTTACTGCCGCATCGGTTGTTATCTCGGGTGGTCGTGGCATGCAGAATGGCGAAAACTTCCAGCTGTTAGATGGTATTGCCGATAAGCTTGGTGCTGCCATTGGTGCGTCTCGTGCAGCGGTTGACGCAGGCTTCGTACCTAACGACATGCAGGTCGGCCAAACGGGTAAAATTGTCGCGCCAGATCTTTACATTGCAGTGGGTATTTCAGGCGCGATTCAGCACCTAGCGGGTATGAAAGACTCAAAAGTCATCGTCGCTATTAACAAGGACGAAGATGCACCTATTTTCCAGGTTGCGGACTATGGTCTTGTGGCAGACTTGTTTACAGCCTTGCCTGAACTCGAAGCTGCCATTTAAGCTTTAGCCACTTCATTAAAACCCAGCCAGTGGCTGGGTTTTTTTTAGTCTCGTCGTAACTCGTCAGATATTGCAATCGGGGTAGGGAAGTTCAATATTACGATGTAGGATGACACCAGTAAGGTCAGGATACTGACAGCCTGAATGACAACGGCGCCCTGTACGGATAGCAGGCCCTGCGCTAGTGCCACGTAGCCAATAAGCAAAGAAAACTCGCTGGCTTGTCCCAAGCGAAAGCCCATGTTCCAGGCTAAAGATTTTTTCTCGCTCACGCTCCCTAATAAGATACGGTAAACGAGAGGCTTAAACAGCAATACGCCTGCACTCAGTACTACCACGGCGCCCACGACATCAGGAAGTGCTGCAATTTCTAGGCGGGCACCTACCGAGAAGAAAAACAGAACTAAAAAGAAGTCGCGCAAGGGTTTTAAGCTAATAGCGATAAATTGTGAGATAGGACTCGTCGCTACAGTAACACCTGCGACAAACGCCCCAATTTCAGCGCTAAGGCCAATAGCGGACGACAGCTCGGCAACCCCGAGACACCAGCCAATCGCCATCAGAAACAAGTACTCTTGGAAGCGGTCGAAGCGAGCCAAGAGCGGCAATACCAGCCAACGAACACAGGCGTAACAGGCGCCAATCAGTAGCGGTAAGCCTAGGGCGGGTCTGAGGATCGCGCTTGCAAGCTGACCTTCGTCGGCGCTACCGCCTATCGCGTTTAGCGCGATCAGCACCATGATGGCGATGATATCTTGCAGTAGCAAGAGGCCAATCATCATTTCACCAATGTGCCGATGATGCAAAACCGTGGTGGGGAGTAATTTGATGCCGATGATGGTTGATGAAAACATCATGGCGGCACCAATAACGGCGGCTTCTGTTAGTTCGAAGCCAAACAGACTTGCTAAGAAGGCTGAACTGCCGAAGAACGCGATGGAGCTTGCTATGGCGACCGGCGTGCTCTTCTTTAACGTGGCGATCAGGGCCGAGGGTTGCATATCTAAACCCAGCAAAAAAAGCAGGAAGATAATGCCAATATGGGCAATATCTTCGAGTAAGCTTAAATCATTCACCAGCTCAAAGCCGGAGGGCCCGAGAAGTCCGCCTAAGACGATGTAAGCGATGATGAGCGGTTGTCGTGTGTACAGGGCAATCGTTGCTAGGACCGCCGCCCCGCTAAAAATAAGAAAAAACGAAAACGTTAAGCTGTGGGCGTCCATAACTCGGATGTCGAAAGACTGAGCCGCCAGTTTAGACGGCTTTAAAACGTTTCTCCAGTCTAGTTCGGTCGTCTTCGAAATAAAGGTAGTGGTTGGCGGGCGTCGCCCTGATAGACCTCTTGACGGTGAGCTAGGCGAAGTTGCGCCACCTTCGCGTGGTTCTCGCTTTCAAATTCAAACGCATTGAAGCCACACCGAGAGAGATACTCGATTTGATCGAGTATGAACGCGCCTGTGGCTTGAAGGGTGCCTGTATAGCCTCGTTCTCGTAACTCGCGTGCGGTTGAAAATCCGCGCCCGTCTGTAAACACGGGGAATTGTATTTCGATGACCTGTAGTTTATTGAGTTGGTTGAGTAGGGCGCTAAAATCCTCGCCCGGAGCTACAGTCACACGAGTTGGCTTGATGTCTGCGGCAATCCAATCAGTCAAGTTGGGTGTCGCTGCGTGAGGTTCTGTTGCAGAGGGGTTAAACACACTGAAGTGATACGGGTCAGCGTGGGTTGCGGTGTTAGTGAGATGTTGCATAGACAGCCTCTTTAAAAGGATCAATTCCAATTCGGTCGTACGTTTGTAGGAAGCTCTCTTCGTCTAAACGTTCTTTGACATAAACATTCAAAATCTTTGCGATTACATCGGGCATATCCTCCGCGCCAAACGAGGGGCCGAGGATTTTGCCAATCGATGCTTCCCGGCCTTGGCGGCCACCAAGGGCCACTTGGTAGAACTCGCGCCCTTTTTTATCAACACCTAAAATGCCGATGTGGCCAATATGATGGTGGCCGCAGGCGTTCATACAGCCGCTAATATTCAGTTCAATCTGCCCTAAATCGTAGACGTAATCGAGGTCATCGAACCGTGCTTGAATGGCTTGTGCAATGGGTATCGATTTGGCGTTTGCCAGAGAGCAAAAGTCACCCCCAGGGCAGCAGATCATATCGTGTAATGTACCGATCACGGGTGCAGCTAGCTCATGTACCTGCAGTGCTTGCCACAGTTCGTAGAGTTGGCTTTGTGGGACATCAGCAAGCACGATATTTTGTTGGTGCGTTGTTCTCAATTCTCCAAAGCTGTAGCGATCGGCCAGTTGGGCAAGTGCGTCTAGCTGCATGTGAGTCACGTCGCCTGGTGCTATCCCCGCACTTTTCAGAGCGATGTTGACGATGCGATATCCTGGTTGCCGATGTGCGAGGGTGTTTTTCTCGAACCAACGCGCGAAAAGACGATTCTCGTTCAGTCGTGCCTCCAGCTTTGCTGACATCTGGACGTCAAAGGGTTGGTAGTCGGGCGCTGAGAAATACGAACTCACCCGCGCCAGCTCGGATTCAGTGATTTGTAGCTCGGATTGCTTTTTTAAATCCCACTGCGCGTCAACCTTGGCGCCGAATGCTTCGACGCCCATCGCTTTAGCAAGAATCTTTATGCGCGCTTTGTATTTGTTGTCACGCCGCCCGAACTGGTTGTAGACCCGGACGACGGCCTCGAGATAGCTGATCAGGTCTTCAGCAGGGAGATTGGCCTTGAGTAATGAGCCGATAATGGGAGTCCGACCCAGGCCACCACCGACGTAAACATCGGCGACCACGTCTTGATCACAGCGTTTTAACTCGATGCCGACGTCATGCGCCAAAATGGCCGCGCGATCGGTGGCATTGGCGGAAATAGCGATCTTAAACTTACGCGGCAAAAAGGCGAACTCGGGATGCAATGTACTCCATTGGCGCAAGATCTCGCAGTAAGGCCGGGGGTCGAGCTGTTCGCCGTCTATCACACCGGCGAATTGATCGGTGGTAATATTTCGAATGCAGTTTCCACTGGTCTGAATTGCGTGCATTTGTACTTTTGCGAGGTCGGCCAATATGTCGGGGACTCGCTCTAACTCAGGCCAGTTAATTTGTATGTTCTGGCGCGTACTGATGTGTGCGTAACCGCGATCGTACTTGCGGGTGATCTCTGCGATTGCCCGCAGCTGACCACTGCTGATCATTCCGTAAGGTACAGCAATACGCAGCATGGGGGCGTGCCGTTGAATGTACAGCCCATTTTGTAATCGCAAGGGTTGATATTCCTCAGCACTGAGTGCACCGCTCAAGAAGCGCTGAGTTTGATCTCTAAATTGCGCCACCCGCTGGTCAACGATTGCTTGATCGTAGTGATCGTATTGGTACATGCTCGATATCCACTTATAAGCTGAGGTGCGGACTCTAGCAAAGAATTGAGCGGGTGAATTAGTTTAGTTTTTTCTATGCTTAGAACCGTTTTGTAGCAGTAGTCAGTGATAGCTGAAAACCCTATAATGTCGGCTCTAATGTTTATTCGTGGAGAAGACGATGTCTGATATGGAAAGAGAAGAGGACGGGCGCGCTGACGCAATAGCAGCGACTGCAATCATCGGTTTAGTGGTGTTTGCTTTGTATATGTGGCTGTCAGGAATGCCTTCTTGATACCGCGCGTTTGGCTAGCGCCCAGCGCTAGCCAAAACCATCTGCACTACACCGTAAACACCGCCGATAAAAATAACGGTAAAGATAAGCCCAGCGAAGAAAAAAGTCTTAGCACTCCCCTGGTTGAAATCACGCTCTCTATTTTTGCTACTCTGCACGCCTAAACCTGCCGCAAAAACGCTTCTTACGATGTCCCACAAGCCCATTTTATTGTTCTGTTCTGTTGTGTTTTCCTGATCTGTCACGTGCATTCCTTATTTATAAGCCAGATTGGGGCGTAACCATTGCTCAATTGTGGCGACACTTTTTTCTTTACGCAATGCCAAACTCTCGACTTGCTCTTTAGATATTTTGCCGACATTGAAATAGCGCGTTTCCGGGTTGGCAAAATAATAGCCGCTGACTGCCGCCGTTGGCGTCATCGCATAGCTGTCTGTTAACTCAACACCGCATAGTTCTGTTGCGTTAAGTAAACGAAATAGGGTGTCTTTCTCTGAGTGATCAGGGCAGGCTGGATAGCCAGGCGCTGGCCGGATACCCTGATACTGTTCTTTTATCAGCTGCGCATTATCCAGGTCTTCATTAGGTGCATAGGCCCACAGTGTCTTGCGGACGTGCTGATGCATATACTCGGCGAGCGCTTCAGCTAATCGATCGGCTAGAGCCTTAATCATAATGCTGTTGTAGTCGTCGCCGTCGGCCTCGTATGCTTTAGCTCGCTCATCAATGCCGTGTCCGGTCGTCACACAAAATCCGCCCAGATAGTCGTGTAAATCATTGCCTTGGGGCGGGAGAAAATCCGCGAGCGAATAGGTCGGCTTGCTATCGTCACCCGGGTTTGCCTGCTGCCGAACTTGATGCAATACCTCCTGGACTTGTGTACGGGTGTCGTCGGTAAAGATGAGGATATCATCACCCCGACTCGAGGCTGGCCAAAACCCCACGACCGCCTTGCCTGTACTCCATTGTTCTCGAACCATTTGCTCCAGCATGGCTCTAGCGTCTTGATAAAGCAGCGTCGCTTGTTCGCCGACGATCTCATCGTCCAGTATAGCCGGGAATTTGCCGGCCAGCTCCCAAGTCAAAAAGAAGGGCGTCCAGTCGATGTAGGGCACCAAATCTGCGAGTGGGACTTCTATGGCTTGTGTGCCAAGGTACCTTGGCTTGGTCGGTGCGTACTCAGCCCAATTAGGTTGGAAGCGACGTTTCAGTGCTTCCGAATACGTCAAAGCAGGTTTTAGGGGCTTGCGGTTAGCAACACGTTCCCGAACGATCTCGTATTCCTGCGCTAGATTCTGCTGGAAAGAAGGCTTTTGTTCGCCGAGTAGGGCGGTTGCGACGGATACGCTGCGTGAAGCATCGGGAACGTAGACCGCAACATCGTTTTGATACTGCGGTGCAATCTTAACGGCTGTGTGCGCTTTTGATGTCGTGGCGCCACCGATCATCAGAGGAATATTGAAGCCTTGCCGCTGCATTTCAGAGGCTACGTGGGCCATTTCATCTAAGGAGGGCGTGATGAGTCCGCTCAGACCGATAATGTCGACCTGATGTTCTTTGGCGGCTTGAAGGATGGTTTCGCAATGTACCATGACGCCTAAATCAATGACTTCGAAGTTGTTGCACTGCAGAACTACACCCACAATATTTTTGCCAATATCGTGGACATCGCCTTTGACCGTAGCCATTAATATTTTGCCGTTGCTACCGCTACCCTCGGTTTTTTCCGCTTCAATAAAAGGCTGCAGGTAGGCGACAGCTTGCTTCATGACTCGTGCGCTTTTCACGACTTGTGGCAAAAACATTTTGCCCTCGCCAAACAAATCGCCCACGACATTCATGCCGTCCATTAAGGGGCCCTCGATCACCTCGATGGGGCGGCTGAAAGCCTGACGTGCTTCTTCGGCATCCTCAATAACGTAAGTATTAATACCCTTAACGAGTGCGTGTTCGATACGTTTCGCAACGGGCCATGTGCGCCATTCTAGATCCTCGACCTTCTTTGTCGCTGCACCATCACCACGATATTCTTCGGCGATATCCAGAAGTCGCTCAGTGGCATCGTCTCGTCGATTTAAGATAACGTCCTCGACGGCTTCTTTCAGCGCGGCGGGTAGCTCGTCGTAGACGGCCAGTTGCCCGGCGTTGACGATTCCCATATCTAGCCCGGCTTTAATCGCGTGGAACAAGAAAACTGAGTGGATAGCTTCACGAACAGGATTATTACCCCGGAAAGAGAACGAAACGTTACTCACACCCCCAGACACCATGGCGCCCGGCAGGTTTTGTTTGATCCAGCGCGTAGCCTCGATAAAATCTACAGCGTAGTTGTTGTGCTCGTCGATACCCGTTGCAACTGCAAAGATATTAGGGTCAAAAATGATGTCGTTTGGATTGAAGCCCAGCTCTTCGGTCAACAGGGTATAGGATCGCTGACAGATTTCTGTCTTGCGCTCGAAGGTGTCTGCTTGCCCATCTTCGTCAAATGCCATCACGACAACAGCAGCACCAAAGCGCTGACACAAACGGGCTTTTTCTAGGAAATCAGCAACCCCTTCTTTCAGACTGATTGAGTTGACGATGCATTTTCCTTGCACACATTTTAGGCCCGCTTCGATTGCATCCCAGCGAGATGAGTCAAGCATAAACGGGACTCGGCTGATTTCGGGCTCGGAAGCCGCCAAATTCAAAAAGGTCACCATGGCTTTTTGAGCGTCGAGCATGCCCTCATCCATGTTGATGTCGATGATTTGCGCCCCGTCTTCGACTTGGGTTCGCGCTACAGCCAGAGCATCTTCATACTGCTCGTTGATAATGAGACGTTTAAACGCCGCCGACCCGGTGACGTTGCAACGCTCGCCAACGTTGACAAAGAGAGACTCCGCCGTAATGTTGAACGGTTCAAGTCCACTTAAATAGCAACCGGGGTCGAGTTTTGGCAGCTCTCTAGGTTTGGCTGAGCCAACCGCCTCAGCGATTGCTTTGATATGCTCGGGCCGAGTACCACAGCATCCGCCAACAAGATTCAAAAAACCGCGCTGAGCAAAATCTTGAAGATCAGCAAACATGTCTTCGGGTGTTTCATCATATTCGCCGAACGCGTTGGGAAGACCGGCATTGAAATGACCGCTGAAATAGCAATCCGCGGCCTTGGCTAGGGCTTCGACATAAGGGCGTACTTCTTTAAATCGTCGACCACAATTGGTGCCTACAATTAAAGGTTTGGCATGTGCTATAGAGTTCCAGAAGGCTTCAGCGGT
>NZ_CBFHWH010000079.1:0-9520 GCF_965659035.1 Aequoribacter sp.
CCGTTGGATGGGAACGGATGAATGTGGGCATTAACCTCGGCTCGGCATTAATGCCCCAAGGGTGGAGTTGCAGGCCTTCTTGTTTTGCATTCTGTAAGAATGTGCTGGGTCCTATTTTGCCATCAGTTGTGGGGTCGATGAGCAGATCTACCGACGGTCCGATGCCATCGGCAAATTTGCTAAGGGCTTGCAGGCCAGTTTGGGACTGTAAGTCTGGCCAATAATCGAGTCCATAACGGGCCATAACCGTCTCGTCAGGCTGCCATCGAGTCGCTAGAAAAATGCGTTTTACCGTGCTTTTAGCAGCGATTTCCATAAGAGGCTGGGGCCAAAAGCACTGCACATAGACGGGTGCGTCACGGTGATTCCAACCGGCCTGATCCAGGCTTGTGAGCAGGGTATCGACCATGTCGAACCCCAGAGATTCGTGATAGTGCGGGTGCTTGAGCTCAGGGTAAATCCCTATCGTTCTTCCGGTTTCGGCGCTTGCCGTTTTCGCAATTGCAATGACTTCGTCAAGGGTGAGAATCGTGTCCTGGTCGTTCATCGCCACATTGTCTGGGCGCAGTTCAGGTCGGCGCTCTCGGGCTTTCAGTGTCTTAAGCTCTTCGAGCGTAAAGTCTTCAGTGAACCAGCCTTCAAACACTTCGTCATCGATTGTTTTGGTGGTTTTTCTGTCCGCAAATTCGGGCCGCTCTGCTACATCGGTGGTCGTGCTGATTTCGTTTTCATGACGGGCGATTAAAATCCCATCTTTGGTCATCACTAAATCAGGCTCGATAAAGTCAGCGCCTTGCTCGATGGCAAGCTGATAGCTACTCACGGTGTGCTCCGGCCGATACCCACTGGCGCCCCGATGAGCAATGACGATGGGTTGGGCTGGCGCAATGCTTGCGCTTGTATCAATTGGCTGCATGTCGGCTCTCACGCAAATAGGTGCGGTTAGCATACAGCACGCACAAATGATCCATCGATAAAACTGCATGACAAAACTCCGATCTAAAACCAAAGACTACTCACTGTTTTTTACAAGGATGTGTCATATCTTCAAAATGTGGATTCTAAATTGAACAATATCTGGATTGGGAGCCTCTCCGGTTTCTGCTTCCGGCGTAGCTGAGCTTAGCGCTCAAACACCTGAGCGAACTCCTCGCTGTAAAAGGCAAAGATCTCGCGGATGCGATCAAGCGTGATGTCGTAGTCTGCAAGATTGTGTTTGTGCGGCGGGCGGTCATCGCGCTTGTTGGCCGCCATGTGCGCTTTAAACTGCTCGATATCGTCGTCTCCAAAGGGCAACCTCAGGCGCTCGAATACCGACTTACAGGCCTCTAAGGGGCGCGACAGCAAATCTTGGTAGTGAATATCGATAAAACGCTCGGGTGCACTGCGACGTGCTGCGATGGTGTCTTTTAGGTTGCGGGCCAAACGATCGTTCCAGTGATGAGCCTGACGAACGACCACATCATCGATATTGCAGTCAGCTCTGGTCAGAGTGCCCACCATGCTGTACCAACTGGGCATGACCTCGTCGATAGGTCGGTGCGGCATCACGATTAAAGCATCGGGGAATAATTTAAGCAGCGTTGCCGTGCAGGTTAGGTGGTGTGGCGATTTTAAAATCCAGCCCTGTTGTCGGCGTTCGGGTGTTTGCCACTGCAAAATTTTGATGTAGTCGATAAGCTCACTCAGGCTGTTCGATTGATCTTTGGAGAGCATCCACTCGTCGTAGGTAGGCACGTACATCGCAGAGGCTGGCACGTTGCTGACAAAGCTGTGTTCCAACATCATGACTTCTTCGTCATGCGCTCGAGCATCCATCGGATGAATGGCTTCAAAGTTTTGCATAGCTCCCAGAATCTGTTCCATCAAGGCCTCACCCATGGCGATACGTTCGCTTGGGTCGCCCTCAGGCTCATGGTCCAATGGCATGGGGAACATCGTTTCCCACCAGTAGGTAGCGGTAAAGTTCGTGTGCGACGCTAACAGTCGCTGAAACATGGTGCTGCCTGTTCGCGGCAGACCGATAATGATGGCCGAGACCTTAATTTGTTCGTCTAAGATTTCTGGATATTTGGTAAGCAGTGCTTGTTTGCGCAGCCGGTTATTGAGCGAATTAAGCAGCCGCTCGGATTGCATCATCAATCCTTGTTCAGATAGTTGAGCCTCCTCGCGCATCGAGCGTGTCAGTGTGTCTAAGGCTTCCTCGTATTGGTTTGGTCCAAAGTCGGTCAAGCCGGCACGTGCACTGGCAATCGCTTTTAAATTTTCGACAGTCAGTTCGTCAATTTGGGTAATGGCAGACAGTGTCATGAGAAGGCCTCTTACAGTTCGTTTAGCTTGACGATGCGAGTGGTGGGCAATGGGTGCTCTGTCGCGCCGACCCAACGTATCAGTGCTGTACCCTCGGGGTGTCCTGAGGTGTCCATCCAATTGGCAACTCCTGGGTTGTTTTTACAGCACACAATTCGCAACACACCGTCTTCATCGAGTTTGGCACTGTGTTTATTCAATGTGACGTCTCGGAAGCGATAGTCGAAACTCTCCATCCAAAAGTTGTCTAGCTGAAAGTTCCAGTAATCGCACTCGGGCGGCGTTACTTCAATAATCCAAGCTTCATCTTCGGCGATCTTCCAGTAGGCGTGGGCGTAGTAAATATCCGCAGCGCCACCGGCTTTTTGGAACATCGATTGATCAATGTCTGGGAATTGGTTGGGGTGCTGTTGAAATAAGCAGGCCCAGTCAAAAAAAGTCTTCGAGACGCCCTGTACAAATTGTCCCGCTCGGAACAATCCTTCGCAGAAGGTCTTGGTCGCGAGTGGCTCTGGACGCTCCGGGCCATTAATGCGCTCAATTTTGAACTCGCCCGGGCGCTCGGTTGATCGATCCATGTAGCTCTGGCGTATGATGATGACGCTGGCATCGGGCTCAAGGCGAAGCCAGTTCTTCGCGTGCGGCTTGCATGAGGCAATGATCTCGACTTCGCCGTTGGGACCCCATTCGATCTCGTTCATCATTAAACTACCCGTAGCATGAGCGCTGCCATCGATGTGATAGCGCATGGCGTTGGCGACAATCGAGAAGTAGGGCATCGTGCCCAATTTGCCGGTGATGCGGTAGTCGCAGTCGCCCTTGATAGAGGTATTTAAATAGTGGTTGTCAGGGTTGTCTGCGCCAATTTTACCCGTTTCATGCGAGAGCTGATAAAAGAACGGAAAGTCTGGGTCGACCGCCTCGACGTACTGTTCTAGAGCCAACTTGGTTAAGCGCGACAAATAACGGTAGCCTTCAGTTTGCACTAAGGGGTCTTTCGGGACCTTGTCGTCTAACACAAGTTTTCCTGCCTCTGCCAGCTGCTGACAAAAGGCTTCCCATGCTGCCGAAGGATTCGTGCTCATAGCGCCCCCTTAATCCATTTGGTCCATTGTTGTTTCGATCGATTCTAGCCCGAACCCGCCACTGTGAGTGAAAACTCTGCTAGTCTGAATTGATTACTACAATAAGGAGACAGGTATGTCGAACCCTGCTATCGAAATCCCGAATGTTTTGTACCGTTATGGTATGTGTATTGACGAGGCTAAGTTTGCAGAGGCTGCGGCCTTGTTTCGACATGGGCACATTGCTCTGGGTGGGGACGTGCAAATTAGCGACCCTGACAAAATTGAGGCACTGTGGCGCTCGATGGTGAAAACCTACGACTGTGGTACCTCGCGTACACGACATATTATCACCAATCCGATTATCGAGTTGGCAGACGATGCACTCTCGGCGGTGGTGCACTCCTGCTGGACGGTGATTCAGCAAACGGCAGACTTCCCCTTACAGATGGTCGCCTCGGGCCGGTACCGAGATGAATTTCACGTCATTGATGGTCAGTGGTGGTTTAAAGAAAAGGCTTATTTAGGGATTGATCTACAAGGTGATATGAGTGCGCATTTGCTGGGTTCGGTGTAATTGACGAGTCATTAGTCCTTTTAAGGGTTGAGCTTTCATGACAAAGGCCGCACAGTGCGGCATTGTTTTTTTGAGGAGTATAACAGTGAGAGAAGCAGTAATTGTTTCAACGGCTCGAACGGGTTTAGCAAAATCGTTCCGAGGTGGATTCAACGACACCGAAGCACCAGCCATGGGTGGGCATGTGGTGCGAGCCGCCGTGGCGCGCGCGGGTATTGACCCAGCGGAAGTCGATGATTGCATTTTTGGCGCGGCTGCGCAGCAGGGCACGCAAAGCTACAATTTGGGACGTTTGTGCGCCTTAGCGGGTGGTTTGCCTGACACCGTAGCCGGTATGTCAATCGAACGCCAATGTTCGTCTGGCTTGATGTCGATTGCAACCGCCGCGAAAAGCATTATGTGCAACGAGTACGATATTGCGGTCGCCGGTGGGGTAGAGTCGATCTCATTGGTTCAAACCAAGCATAAAAATGGCTACCGCGCCGTGTCGCAAACCGTGGTTGATGTTGATCCAACAGCGTACATGCCCATGCTCGAAACCGCCGAGGTAGTGTCTGCTCGTTACAATATCTCGCGCGAGTCGCAAGATATTTATTCTTTGCAAAGCCAGCAGCGCACTGCGGCAGCACAGCAGGCCGGTTTGTTCGCGGACGAGATCGTTCCAATGGCGACGCGTATGGCCGTGTTTAATAAAGAGACCAAAGAAACGACTTATCAAGACGTAGTGGTCGATCGCGATGAATGCAACCGTCCGTCGACAACTTTAGAATCATTGCAGTCGTTGGAGCCAGTTTGGAAAGACGGTAACTGGGTCAAAGAAGGGCGCTTCATTACCGCGGGTAATGCTTCGCAATTATCCGATGGCGCGTCGGCCTGCGTGGTTATGGACTCCGCCTTAGCGGCCAGTAAAGGTATCGAGCCTCTAGGCTTTTACCGCGGTTTAGCGGTGGCGGGGTGCAAATCTGACGAAATGGGTATTGGCCCCATGTTTGCCATTCCAAAATTGCTAAAGCGTCACGGATTGTCGGTTAACGATATCGATTTGTGGGAGTTGAACGAGGCGTTTGCCTGTCAGGTGATTTACTGCCGCGATCAGTTGGGTATTGATAACGATCGTTTGAATGTTAACGGTGGCTCGATTTCAATTGGTCATCCATTTGGTATGAGTGGTGCTCGTATGGTGGGTCATGCGTTGTTAGAAGGTAAGCGCCGCGGCTCGCGTTATGTGGTGGTAACCATGTGCATTGGCGGTGGTATGGGTGCCGCAGGCTTGTTTGAAGTCGCCTAAGTGTAGATAGCGCTGATATGAAAAAGGTGGCCCTGGCCACCTTTTTTGCGTCTGGGGTAGGGTGATCGTTGCGGTGTTGGATTGCCCCCTTTGCTTTTGCGCGGCCTAGACCGCGACCCAATCGCCACCGTTTACATCTAATGCCGCTCCCGTAATCTCGCTGGCATAGTCGCTGAGCAGAAAGTAGATGGCTTGCGCGCACGCGTGATCCAGCGGAATGTGTCCTACGGGTATTTCACTGGCGCGCTGGGCTCTAAACGCATCGCCACCGTCGGGCTGCGAGCTGAAAAAGTGTTGCAAAGGCACACCGTCCATCCAGCCCATTAGCGCCGTATTTACACGAATGCCGGTGCCGCCGAGCTCTACAGCGAGTTGGCGGGTGAGCTGGTTCAGTGCAGATTTGCCCATCGCGTAGCCACCTTCACCTGGCATGGGTTTGCGCGTGGCAAGGGTAGAGATATTAACGATTGACCCTTTGCCTTGTTTTTTCATGTGGGGCACGACCTCGCGAGCCATACGCAGTGCGCCGACAGCAATAACATCTAAGGCTTGGGTCACCTGCTCGATGGGGTGGGAAATAAGATCGTTCCAATCGGGATGGTAGTAGGCCGAATTCACCAAGCCATCTACCCGGCCATACGTATCAATCGCTGTTTGCACCAGGGCTTTGCATTGTTCGTCGCTGGAGACATCGCAAGGCACCGCTATTGCTTCGCCGCCTTGCGCTTTGATGTCGGCGGCTATCGCGTTAATGGCGTCTACTGAACGTGCTGATACAACTACCTTTGCCCCTTCCGCAGCTGCACCGCGGCAAGCGGCCTGACCCATGCCGGGGCCCGCTCCAGTGATGATGATGACCTTATCTTTTAATATCATTATTGCTCTCCGATAATTTGCTGTTAAGTGACCGTATTTCGGCGAAGAAAACGTTCATCGAGATAGGATTTACATCGCACGATCTCGTGTAACTTTAACGCGGCGTCCACTACATCTGCAAACGATAGGAAGAGGGGAGAAAAGCCAAATCGTAGTACATTTGGAGCACGAAAATCGCCGATTACGCCCTCGGCAATCAGCGCTTGGCATAGTGCATAAGCATTTTCGTGTTCGAAGCTGAGCTGAGCTCCCCGTTGAGCGTGTTCCGTTGGGGTCACCAAACGGATTTCCTCATCGAGTCCCAAGTCGCTCAGCGATCTGAGGAATAGGTCACCCAAGGCTAAAGCCTTCTGTTCCAGTTGGGGTAGGGTAAGTTCTTGGAAGTCGGTTAGAGCCCCAAGTAAGGCCGCCATGGACAGCACCGGAGGAGTGCCGACCAAAAAGGATCTCATGTCGCTCGCCTGTGAATAAGAGTGATCAAAAGCAAAGGGCGATTGGTGTCCCATCCACCCCTGCAAAGCACTTCGGCCAATCAATGCTTCGGGCCTCGCGGCATAAATAAATCCCGGTGCGCCCGGTCCTCCGTTTAAATACTTATAGCCGCAACCAACGGCAAAATCGACTTGCCAAGCGTGCAAGTCGACATTGAGAACCCCTGCACTATGGGCTAGATCGCAAATGACGATTGCGCCGGTTTGATGTGCTTGTTGGCAGATCGTTTTAATGTCATATCGTTCGCCTGTTTTGTAATTCACGTGAGATAGGACGACGGCTGCAACATCTGAGTCTAAATGCTCAACGATGTCGCTGGTCTGATGGTAACTTAACGAAATATCGCCTCGGGCAAATTCAGCCAAGCCCTGCGCGACGTAGTTATCGGTGGGGAAATTGTCGGTTTGGAGTAAAACACGCTTTCGCTCACTGGCGCTCAGGATGCGTGTGAGCAGTTTGAACAGATTAACCGAGATGCTGTCACAAACGATCAGCTGATCTTGCTTGGCGCCTAAGAGGGGCGCAAGAGCGGCACCAATCCTCTGGGGAAGGCCAATCCAATCGTGTACATTCCAGCTTTTGATAAGATCTTTGCCCCATTGATCTCGCGCGCACGTATTCAGAGCCTGAAGCGCAGCAATACTGAGAGGGCCCAGCGAGTTGCCATCCAGGTAAATGGTCTCTTCTGGAAGGTCAAAACGCTCCCTATACCGCTTTAGAGCATCGTGCTCATCAAGTCGCAGGGCTTGTTGTTTACTGTCTATCACTTAAGCTCCTTCATCCTGATTCACCCTAGGCGCACATGCTGCGCCAAGTATCGGAACTGGGTTTTTCTAGAAAATGCTGTTCGCAAGGCCTTGAGGCCAGTTCACCAGGTCTGCCAGGTAACCCGATTATTCATTTCTGCTGAACCTCAAGAGTCGTCAGAGCTGTTTTTAGGACGTCCATGAGCTTACGATGCGCTGCACTATCAATCATCAACCAATCAAAGTGACCAATACTTGGCAGCAAAAGTGACTCTGCGCCAAGCACATTGGCATGCTCTTTCGGCACTATAATGTCATCGATGCCCTGTAGAATCCAAACCAAGCGATCTGAAAAATCCCAAGAACTTGGACTCGCGTTGCGGTAGGCGTCGGGTTGTTCATGGGGTGCTGCCCCCATAAAAGGCACAGTGCCCTGCTGGCAAGAGTTTTTGCCCATCGCATAGGCGACCATGTCGGTTATCGGTGCCAGTGCGACTGTCGCTACTGGTGTCTGCGCATACCATTCTGATCTGGCTGCCAACAGGGCTAGATGGCCTCCGGCTGAATGCCCGATGATGACAGTCGGAGTCACTGTGTCATCGCCCATAATAGCTTTTATACCTTCTTGAACATCGAGCAGGCTCGTCGGCCAACCGCCTCCAGTTGCGCCAGTGCGGCGATATTCAAGAGTCCACGCGTCAAACCCATTCTCACCCAAGTAAGATACGAAGCTGTCGGCGTGAGTGTGATCAAATTCACTCAGCCAGCAACCTCCATGAACGTAAATGACTCTTGCTTTAGGCGGAGTTTGTTGTGTTGTCCATCGCAGGGCGAAATTGTGTTTGCTCGGTCCGTAATTAAGGCGCTGATCGAAAGGCGACAAAGGTTGCGCAACTATTTCGCTCAAAGGTATCGCGCTCTCGGCCGTCATAGCGGAAAAGCTCAACGCAAAAATGACAACAATACGAGGGATCAAATGGCTACTAAGGCTCAGCATAGATCTTCACAAAGCGCTCGCCACGGCTGTTGATACCGGCACGATACATACCTGTGGTGTTGAAGCTAACAATAACCTCACCCGTCGGATTAAGGCCGATAATACCTCCGTCTCCGCCCATCGCGACCAGCTTTGCTTGGATGACCTCGTCTGCCGCGGCTTGCAGATTGATATTTTTGTAGGTGCTTCTGGCACAAATATCATGCGCGACGGCTGCCCGGATAAAATACTCCCCATGGCCTGTCGCGGAAATGCCGCAGACTGCGTTATCGGCGTAAGTGCCAGCACCAATAATAGGTGCGTCGCCTACTCGACCATAACGTTTGTTTGTCATGCCGCCGGTAGAGGTTCCCGCTACGATGTTGCCTGCCTTATCCAGCGCGACGGCGCCCACGGTTCCGTACTTCTCGGGTTTTGGAATCAGGGCCAAAGGTTCTCGGGCCTTGGCCTTACGCACCTGTTCAAGACGTCGAGGGGTGATGAAGTAATCGTTCTCGACCAGCTCGAGCCCTTGCTCAGACGCGAACAGTTCTGCACCTTGGCCAACAAGCATCACGTGTTTCGATTCTGTCATGACGGCGTAGGCTAACTCGATTGGATTCTTGACCGAAGTCACGCTCGCTATCGCACCAGCAGCGAGGTCGGAGCCTCGCATGATGGATGCATCAAGTTCCGCCTTCTCTTGATGCGTCAATACAGCACCGTGACCTGCGTTAAAAAGTGGCGAATCTTCCATCATTTTTATGACGTCGATAACAACAGTTTCGCTTGATTCACCAGCCAGTAAACGTGCGTGGCCATAATCAATTATTTTAGCAAGCGTCTCACGATAGTTTTGCTCCAACTCTGGCGTCATCTTGTCGCGAGTGATGGTGCCCGCGCCGCCATGAACTACAAGGGCGACGTCGCTAGCGCCTCCTATTGAGGGTGGTGAAAAAATCAGGGTTAGACCGACAAATAAACCTGCAATGATTCTCATGTTTCTACCTTTTTGAGTTGAGCAAAGCGCCAAGAATAATCAGGGCACCCCCTATTGCTGTAGTTATACTCGGAGTCTCGGAAAAAAGCAGCACCCCCAGCAAGCCAGCAATAGGAACTTGGATGTAGGAAAACGCCACAACCGCCCCTGCATTATGGAGTGCTAAGCCTTTAGTTAATCCCCACTGCCCG
>NZ_CBFHWH010000080.1:0-9451 GCF_965659035.1 Aequoribacter sp.
ATTGGGCGCTGAACAAAGCTTGGTTGATTGCAGGGCTGTCGCTAGCGTCAGCAGTTGGTGCGATAACACTTTACGACGAGGTGGCCTCTGAACTATTACCCAGCGAAGACCGCGGCACAGTCCGCGTGTTCTCGAGGGGGCCGGACGGCGTGGGGCTCGATTTCATGGATCGACAAACACGTCAGCTCGAAGAGATCTTGGCCCCCTACACCGAGCAAGGTGTATTTGACTCTGTGTATACAGTCGTGGGGCAATGGGATGTCAATTTGAGTTTCATTACTGCCAATATGAAACCTTGGGAAGAGCGAGACATTTCACAGCAGCAAGTGATTCAGCAAATACGGCCGGAATTGGCCAATATACCGGGCGCTCCCGGTCGAGCTTTTGGATCCAACTCACTCAATGTGCGCGGCGGTCGCGGCGGCGGCGCCATTGAAATGGCTATTACCGGCGAAAACTACAGCGATATTTTTGCGGCTGCGCAAGCGTTCACAAAAGAAGTCGTAAAACGAGATCCGAAGTTCAGTCGCCCCGACATCTCTTACCAGCCGACCCAACCCCAGCTGCGCTTTAAGATAGATCGCCGCAGAGCCGCGGACCTCGGCGTTGCGCTGTCCGATATATCCTCTACCCTAAGAGCAGCCATTAACGGGGACAATGTCGCCGACCTAAACATTGGCGACCAACAAATACCGGTCTATCTGCAAACACGACTCAACGCCGTGCGATCGCCTCAAGACATGCAAAATCTTTACGTCCCCGCACGCAACGGCGAGCTGGTACCGATTTCCAGCGTTGCCGAGATTGTTGAAGAAGGCGTATCGGCCGAGCTCGAGCGACATGGACAACGCCGAGCCATCGAAGTGCAATTTGAAATCGCCGAAGACTACCCGTTATCGGAAGCAACGGCAGCACTTCGTGGTTTCGCCCAAGAGTTACTGCCCAACAGCATGGGTTTACTGTTTTTGGGCGAAGCGCAGACCTTTGAGGACACGAATCGAGAAGTCGTCATGACCTATGTCCTCGCGTTTTTGATTGTGCTTCTGGTATTGGCCGCTCAGTTCGAGAGTGTCAACAGCGCTGTGGTCGTCATATTGACCGTACCCTTTGGTCTGGCTGCTGCGATCTATGCCCTGTATTTGACTGGAATTTCTTTAAACATTTATTCGCAAATAGGCCTCGTAATGCTCATCGGACTGCTCGCGAAAAACTCGGTTCTTCTGGTTGAATTTGCAAACCAGCTGCGAGATCGCGGCGAATCAGTGAGAGATGCGATTGAGCACGCTGCAACGATTCGGTTACGCCCCATTATGATGACGCTTATCTCAACCATTCTAGGGGGGCTGCCGCTAATCTTGTCGACCGGTGCTGGTGCCGAGGCACGAAACTCGATCGGCTGGGTTGTCTTTGGAGGCCTGGGACTGGCGACACTGTTCACACTTTACTTAACACCCGTGCTGTATCTGTGGCTCGCGAGGTTTGCTAAACCCCGCGCAGATGAATCAGCTCGACTGGAGCGCGAGCTTATCGACGCAGACAGGCTCTAACATTGCTCATAGCCTAACAGGACGCCGAGCTTTCATAATCATGAAGGATTTGAAAAGCCTCCTGCTTCTGCGTGTTAGGAACGGAAATAAAGACCAATCCGGCGGCGGGTAGTTCACCCATACCACCGACGAGCGTGTCACCGTGGACTTCGGCCTCAATGCCAAATTGTTGCAACATCCCCCTGAGAAGATGCGCCTCAATTAAGGTCGCTGGCTCATATATTTTGATGCGGGACATGTGCGGTCGCCATTCAATTTAAAGTCACCCTCGGTAAAGCAACCTAGGGCTGGTGGAGCCATCTATCACGCGCTTCACATCTCCAGTAATTGTCGTTCCAACTCGCGTGTGATCATCGCATCGAGCTCTAATGCGCTTGCCAACTGATCAAGCCAGGCGCGTTCCATTGGATTTTGGTCATCGATAATAGCTGCACTCACCAAGTAAATCTCCCTCTTACCTTGAGGGCAATCAACTGTTCGTGCAAGGACAAAAGGATCAAGGGGGGCATCAAACTGCTGCTGAATCCAAGAATGGAGCTCATCGTCAGGCTGCAATTTTGCAATTTCCTGAGACAACAATTCGCGTTCCTTACCGTCTATGTGACCGTCCGCGCGTGCGGCCATAATCATCGCCTGAAGAATTTGCAAGCCCCGCTGCTCTTGCGGTACCCCAGCAAGTTGATCAAGCTGCTGGCCTTGCTGCTCGACCGAGGGAGACGGCGTAGCTGCTTGCTGTGTGTTAGTTTGATAGTTTTGATAAGCCTTCCAGGCTAAAGCGCCAACCCCCGCAACAGCACCATATTTGAGTGCGTTCTTCCCCATTTTTCGTCCACGCTTAGAGCCCAGCAACAGCCCAAGAGCTCCACCGCCAACCAGGCTTTTCATATCAATCCCACCACCCGATGAACTGGGCGTCGGTTGGGACTGATTGGACTGCACAGTGCCGGCTTGATTCATGATCTGATTAAGTACAGACATTATGTTCATATTCTCTCCCATTAAAAAGTAAAGGTTGGGTTATGACCGTCTGTATTAAAGCGAGTTTCAGGTACAAATGCCACATCGAACCGGGTGCTTAGCCGCAGAAGCAGCTTAAGCGCTTACCTCCTTCTGAGTAGCTCGTTCATTCGTTCAAGTTTGTGCAGGAAAAACCGCTCACTCCATAGTTTTAAGCTAGCCTGCTCTATGGGTGTTAGAAACCGAGCTACATCTTCAGCCGCGTCTTGCCAATCAATCGCTGATATTTTGTCTCGCAAAACATTTGCCAGCCAGATTCGGTCAACGTCCAAGTCCTGTCCCCGCCATAGGCCATGTTGCAACAACGCGCTTTTCACCAAGTTAATTCTTGGCGCTACCCCCTTACCGACGTACAAGCTAAAGTCGTACCAATCTCGACCCTTCAGATAAGGCTTACAAAGTAGGGCGTGTACTTTCAGGGCGCAGTTACTTTCTAGATCCTGATGGCAAACCTCATAGTCCACAGGGAAACTCAAGTAGGTATATTCGAAACCTGAGCCAAACGGAGGGTTCGTGTCGATTTCTAGCTTAATCGTCAGCTTCTTATCCCGTTGCTGGTCGTAAAAACGCAAGTTTAGTTGACTCGCGATGGACGTATCTTTAATCAAAGCAGTCCGTACATTTTTATCCATTATTTGTTTGTCTAACACTGCAAGTGCGATTCCAAACTCTAGAAAGTAGCCAGCCCGAGTCGTCATGCGTCGAAACTCGAACTTACCAATCACATCATTCTCGTAGGTAACTGACTTACCGCCATGGTTCATGCTAACCACAGTGTGCACCGATTCTGGAATCCACCCATGAAAGCTAAAGGCCGACTCAGCCGACACATAACTGCCGAGGCACATTTGCTGCGCTAGCACAAAAGGATGCAGAGACTGCTTCCGATGTGCGGGATTTAAAACGTAGAGGCCGCTGAGTGCGGATTTTCTGATGCTGCCCATGTTCCACGTTCTTTCAAAACGGCTTCTAACGGAACAACCTCGCAGTTAAGGCGGGCCTCGTTGTAATTTAGACTGCCCGCTTCCAGAGCAACCTCACAGTCCAGCAACCCATCAGCCTCCCATTGCGCCTAGCGGACTCAATAATCTTAAAGCAATTTACCTATACGCCCTGCCCTACTGATTCGATGGCCCCAGATTGCTGGGAGCATCGTATCCAGCCCACAAAGCGACTAAAAGCTATAGCGATTGTTAATGGCTGTCGCCAACACCCTAAGAACCATTTAAAAGCCGCTTGCTATTTGCAATAATGCACAAAAAAATTTCGAAAACGCAAAAAAGTTTGCTAGATTGTAGTCTATGCACTGATTACCTTGCCTAGACAAATTCGGTACTGTCGCAGCAAGCTCATTCGAGGCCCTTGCTACACTCGCTGTTTTAGCTTGGCTTCACGAATTACTGGAATCTACACACTATGGAAGAATTTAATTCAGACCTGCTGAACAACTGCGAGCTCGAGCCACTTGCAAACTCGGGGCTAATCCAAGCCCATGGCGCTATGCTCTTTTTATCGCGGGATACCGGTAAATTCACCTTTGGTAGCGAAAACCTCGAGACTTTCTTGGGCGAATCCTGTGAAGAACTCCTCGGCCAAAGTGGTGACGAATGGGTAGGTGAGATGCTGCCCGACCTCCCCGGTTTGCCCACCGGCGCTGGTAATCGTGCCTATTTGCCTGGGGCGCTCGATCTGGGTGAAGGAGAGCTCAATGTTTTAATATCGCCAACAGCGGCTGGCTGGTTATTTGAATTTGAAAAATCACAGGCCGATGAAACCGTTATCCTCGCCCCCGAGCTGCCCGAGCTGCAGGATGGCGCCAACTTGAATGATATGCATGATGTTCATCAAGCCGTAGTCGATGGTTTAGCCCAAATAACCGGATACGACCGCATTATGCTCTATCAATTCTTGCCGGACTGGTCGGGAGAGGTGCTAGCAGAGAGCGTTTTGCGATCCTCTGGCTCTTATTTATCGCTTCGTTTTCCGGCGTCGGATATCCCAGCGATTGCTCGCGGCCTCTATGCGCAAACGCCCTACCGGTATATCCCGTTAGCCACCAATGACACGGTCAATATCTTAGGTCGCGGGGAGGTAGGTAGCACCTTAGACCTGACTTGGTCTGACCTTCGGTCGGTATCTCCTGTGCACATTCAATATTTAACCAATATGAATGTGCACGCGTCATTTTCGGTATCGATCATGGTTGACGGCAAACTGTGGGGACTAATTGCGTCGCATAACGATGTGCCAGGACCTATTTCTCTCTCGGCCCGACTGGCCTGTGTCAATCTCATTCAGCAATTTTCAGCGCGCATCGAAACGCAACGCATAGGGCAGCAAAAGTTCATCGCCGAACAGTTGAGTGACAAGATCGGATCCTCATTAAAAGGCGGAAGTTCGCCCAATGAACTTGCTACAACGCTAGCAAAATCAATCGGTGGCCTCGCGGATCAAATTGAATTCTCCGATTGCATTATTGATGTCGGTGGCGCGTTCAGCGGCCTGAACACTCAGCCAGATACCGAACTCGTCAAATCTCTCGTGGGCTTGTCAGAGACCAAAGGCTTCGAGGAGCTGGTTGTGCTGGAAACACTCCCTGATGATTTTGACAAGCGCTCTAAAGCGCATAGCCATGGAATTTTTGGATGCGCTATTCTGACGGTGAGGGCCGCAACTTTCGGTAATACACTAGTCACCGTGATACTCACCCGCCCTGAAGAGTCAGGCGAAGTAGCCTGGGCTGGTAACCCACAAAAACCCGTCGAAACCCTCACAACAGGTGGCGTGAAGCTCTCGCCGCGTGAGTCGTTCGAGAAATGGATTGACGTGCGACAGGGTATGTCCAAAACTTGGAATGAAGATGATTTATTTACCCTCGGTCTTCTGCGCCGGCAGTTGGACCTTGTTCTGGGTTAGGCCTAGTACAACATGTGCTGTCTTATTCTTACCTCACCTCAAGCGCGGATGCTCTGACCCATGCACACGTCACTGATTGGAGCACAGCTTGGCGTATTCGCCAGCCTTGAGGTAGGAGAGCATGGCGAATTATCGTTTCTTCATGGTCTAAGCGCAGACTGCGGTTGGATCCAACACCTTAGTGCGATGGATAGCTGGGCTGAGTGGGTGGCCGCTATTTCTCGAGCCGACCGCGCCAGAACAAATAAAGCGATTGCAGCCGCAATGGATACTCAAACTGCATACGTTGCTGAGTATCGAGTCAACTTTGATGAAACCTTTTATTGGGTGCGAGAATCAGGGCGGCCGACATCTGTCGGGAGTCGCGCACGCGAAGTATTAATTGTTGATATTAGCGAGCTACGTCAACAAACCCGTCAACTGACCTTGCTTCAGAAGCAGTACGATGAGAGCGCAGAGCAGTTAAACCTTACTATTAATAGCCTATCAACCCAAATAGCGGTGCTTGACGGCGATGGTTTGATTCAGCGAGTGAATCAGGCTTGGTTGAACTTCGAAGGACAGCGCTTAGGCAAGCCAATTGCGTTCTCGGAATTTGCTCAGCAAAGTATTGCTGTTTTAGACCCGGCAGGCAAAGACACAGCGCTGGGTAGCAGTGATTTCCGTAATAAAAGTAATCAGATGCTCAAAGGGCAGATATCAGAAGCCAGTGAAGATATCGAGGTGCCGATGGGCTGGGACGTTGCCTGGCTACGTTTACAATTGAGTCCACTGTCTGGCTCAGCTCGAGGTCAGGTACTCACGCGTCAAGACGTTACTGAAACAAAGGCTGCAGAGCAGGCTTTAAAAGAGCAAGAGGGCTATCTCAACAGTATTTTGCAGTCGTCTAAACACTTAGGTGTGCTCGCTATTGCCCTCGACAAAACAGTGCGCTTGGCCAACACGGGTATCGCCCAGCTGATGAAGCTCGACAAAAACGATGCCGTTGGCAGGCCCTTTGAGAAAGTCATTCAAAAACTGGGAACTGGGCTGAATATTGACAGCTCAACCCTGGCAGATATTCAAGCTGGAACCAGTTTTCATGCAGAGTTTACCGATGCACCCGGCTGCCCTGAGCGCATTATCGAAATCACCGGCACGCCCGTTACCGATACCCACGATAATATCCTAGGTGTTGTTTTCATCACACAAGATGTCACTGATACGCGCACTTATACCGACCGCATGGAGCAAATAAACCACGAACTCGAACTGGCGGTAACCGAACGCACACATGAGCTCAAACTGGCTAAAGAGCAAGCTGAGCAAGCGAATCAAGCCAAATCGGCGTTTTTGGCCAATATGAGCCATGAGATTCGCACACCCATGAATGCGATTTTGGGGATGACAGATCTGCTGCTTGAGGAGTCCATGCCTGCGGTTCAGTACAAAATGTTAAGAACGGTCTCCAATGCCGCGTCTTCGTTAATGGCGATTCTCAACGACATTCTAGATGTATCAAAGCTTGAATCGAATCACCTACAAATAGAGTATATTGATTTTAGCTTGCAAGAACTGCTTGAAGACGTTATCGACTTGGTAAAACCCAATGCAGAGAAAAAATCTGTTGCCTTAAAACTTGATTTTGAAAACGCCCCCGCGCCGGGTTTCAATGGGGACCCAAGTCGCTTGCGACAAGTACTTCTGAACCTTCTCGGTAATGCCATTAAGTTTACAGAAGTGGGCTCTGTTACATTAAAAGTGAGCTTCCCATCAAGCGACAACGACGTACATTTTGAGGTGACTGATACCGGTATCGGTATGCCTAAAGCCGCACTCGAGAGGGTCTTTGAACGCTTTAACCAGGCCGATGCTTCGACGACCCGAAAATTTGGTGGGACAGGCCTAGGGCTTGCCATTTGCAAAGGCATTATTGAAGCCATGCAAGGTCGCATATGGGTCGAAAGTGAAGAGAACAAGGGCAGTAACTTTCAATTCGTTGTGCCTTTGCCGGCTGTGGCCAATTTCGTAAGCGATCTTGCGTCAAACGCAGATCACATCAAGTTTAAACGCAGCCTCTCCTTTCTTGTCGCTGACGATATCGAGGCAAACCGTGATCTTATTCGATTCAAGCTATCTCGCGAGGGACATGAGATACACGAAGCGATTCACGGCCGGCATGCACTCGAATTAGCGCAAACAAATAATTACGATGTGATCTTAATGGACGCGCACATGCCAGAGATGGATGGTTTTGATGCAATTCGCGCGATCAGAGCTTGGGAGTCAGAAAGGTATAAGCCACGCGTGCCGATTATCATGCTTACAGCTAGCGTGCTGGAGGAGGACAAACAGGCCTGTCTCGCGGCTGGAGCAGATCGTTTCTCACCTAAGCCAATTAATTGGCTCAACTTATACAATGAAGTCTCCGAGCTCACCGGTGTGCAACTTGTTAAAGATGAGGAGCCTGAGGAACAATCAACCGAAGACGTCAGCCAGTTTAGAGCCAAGCTCAGCGCCATTGATCTAGAGGCTGCCATACAAATATGGGGCAACACCACGCAGTTATTGAAAGCCCTAGACAAAGTGCTGGTGAGTTACCCAGACATTAGCGGCACAATAGTAGAACTGCAACAAAATGAACAAACAGCGCGACTCGTTGAGTACCTGCATACCGTAAAAGGCATCTTTGGTAACCTTGGTTGCAAGCGGTTATATAAAATCACCTACATTGCAGAAGATCGTATTAAAGAAGGCAATCATGATCTTTCGGACATCATTACGGTCATCGCTAGTCAAGAGGAACAGATCAGGGCGGATCGAGACACCTTGTCGCAGGAGGTTCCCGGCCCGAGTAGCGATCCTGACCCAGCAGGAACGCTGATTGACAGCCAGCGGGCTATCGACGCACTGCAGGCGGTCATGAGTCGACTGTTAAATGACGAAATCGACGACGATGCCATAGACCTGTTACGCCTCAGCTTGCCTGCGACTCAGTTTACACCGATCGAGAGTGCCATTGATGAATTTGAATTCGCTAATGCACGCAACTTAATCGAATCGCTGATCCAAGAAATAGGCGCAGTGCGCGATACAAGCGGAGCGGAAACACAAGCGCTCCTTCATCAGTTAAAAACGGCTTTTGCCTCTTTTGATATCGATGAAGCCGCTATTGAGGGTTTACGAAAGCGGCTTTCACCGGCTGAATTCAAGCCTCTAGAAGAAGCAATGGACGATTTTGATTTCGAACTCGCCTCACGATTAATTGACAGGTTATTAGTATAATGACAGACACACAAGCGAATCCGACGGCACGAAAACGACTACTGGTTGTCGACGACCAACCCGCTAATCTCAATGTCATGCGTCAGATTTTAAAAGACGATTACGATTTATCATTTGCCAAGAGCGGCATGGATGCGCTGGCTACCATGTTAAAGATTCATCCAGACCTGGTTCTACTTGATGTCATGATGCCAGAAATGGACGGCTATGAAGTGCTGCAGAAAATGAACGAAGACCCTCGTTTGGCTGATATACCCGTAATTTTTTGTACGGCCATGTCAGACACCAAAGATGAAGTGACGGGGCTTAACTTGGGTGCTAAGGACTACATTACGAAACCAGTGATCGCGCCTATTGTTAAAGTCAGAGTCCAAAACCAATTGGCGCTAGCAGATCAACGTTGGGATTTAGACCGTAAAATCAAAGAGGCGAATGCACAACTGCTTGAAAGCCAGCGACAAACCCTGCAAATGCTGGGTCGAGCAGCGGAATTTAAAGACAATGAAACGGGTTTGCACGTCATCCGAATGTCGCATTATTCAAGGATTATCGCCACCGCACTAGGCTGGAAAGAGGACGCATGCGATCTACTTTTCAATGCCGCCCCCATGCATGATATTGGAAAAATTGGTACTCCAGATGCCATCTTGACCAAACCTGGGCGACTTGAAGCAGATGAGCGCGCTGAGATGAGTCTCCACGCTGAA
>NZ_CBFHWH010000081.1:0-9340 GCF_965659035.1 Aequoribacter sp.
GATCATACACCACGGTGGTGTAAACAATAGGCAAATCTCGCGCACGACAGGCCTGAATCAGAGTAGCGGTCGCCGCCACCACCGAATCGAAATGCCCGCCCAAAGGCGATTCAGGTTGAGTAAACCCCAGACTCATATCAACGACAATCAGTCCGGGTTTACTGCCTAAACCAATGTTTTTGCGAGAGAGATCAGCCACGTAAGCCCCTAAGCGCGACGCTGAAAAACCGGCGCAACCGGAGGCTCAAGGTGCGTTTCTTGCACGCAGCGGGCCTTGATCTCTTCGATGCTGCCACCAAAGTTGAAGATCTCGGTGATCGGACCGCGCTGCTCCGCCATTTGAGCACGAAGCGCTTCGGTTGCGGCCACATCGAGCACGCCGTCTGTTACCACCACGCCGTAAGCCTTAGCGCCAGCTTCGGTAACCAAGCCCCTCGCCACATCTTGCGCCACCAAGGCGGCGTCTCGCGCTAGGGGATCACCCCAGCCACCGCCGCCCCAGGTGTTGTAATACAGCAAATCACCTGCTTTGACTTTAATACCCTCGCATTTAGATGGCAGCCACTCTTCTGAGCCATCTGCTCGCACAATACGCTTAGTAGAGCGCATACCCGGATTACCGCCGTTAACACCCCATGGGTAAGTTAGCCAGCGCTCATCATGGATACCGATCTCGCCGTCGACCAAAAACCGGTATGCAACCGACAAGCCATTACCCCCGCGATGTAAGCCTGCGCCACCCGAGTCAGGAATGACCTCGTAGCGCTCTATACGCAAAGGGAAGTAGGTTTCGATAAACTCGTTGGGTACGTTGGTAAAGCCCGGCCAGAGGCTGTGACCATCGGGACCATCACCAACCGGACGGCCTGGAACACCACCAAAACCGATTTGAAATAGCTGGAACCACTCATCATTTTTGCCAGGACGCGTATCGTAACCCGAGTAAAACAAATGGGGCGAATCCGAGAAACCTGCAGCATTTAGCAATTCGTTGGGAGCCCCCATACCCAAAAGCGCACCCAAGATATCGAAAATACGACCGAGCGCGTGTGTACGACCTGACAAGGCTGCCGGATACTTAGGCTTTAGCAAGGTACCTTCAGGAATACGCACGTCCACCAAATCGTAAAAGCCATCGTTAAACGCAATTTGAGGGTCGACGATGTTGATGGTAAACGAACCAAAGAACATCTTGAACATGTCCTCATTCAGGAAAAAGTTCACTGAACTTTGCGCTTGCGGCGATGTGCCCTCGAAATCAAAAATTGCCTTGTCTCCCTCACGCCACATAGTGCAATGGATTTTGTAAGGGCCTAGACCCATACCGTCATCGCACAAATAGTCGGTAAACTCACGCTTCTCTTCCGGTACAACCATGCCAATGACGGCTTTCATGGCATCGTAGTTGCGCTGCAGCATCACCCCCATGGTCGAATGAAAAACATCGTCACCAAAGCGCTCCGCCAATTCAACGCAACGTTTCGACGCGGTGTTACACGCGGCTACCAGGGCGTTTAAGTCAAAACGGTTCCACTGAGAGGTCCGGACGTTATGAAGCACCAATTCGAGAAGGTCCTCTTGTAACACACCTTTCTTGTAGAGCTTAACCGGTGGAATACGAATACCCTCCTGATAGATATTCGTGGCATTGATGGGCATCGAGCCAGGCACCATGCCCCCGTTATCAGACATGTGACCAAACATAGCGGACCAAGCAATATGACGACCGTCTTTGAACACAGGCACCAAGACCAACCAATCGGGCAAATGCGATACCGCCGCGTTGCACAAGTAAGGGTCATTGGTCAAAATGATGTCGCCTTCTTCGATATCTGCATCATAAACAGACAAGAAGGGTGCGATAAACGAGCCGAACTGACCCACCACCATTTTCCCCTCTTTATTCGCAATCATTGGGAAGCAATCACCCTGCTCTCGAATACCCGGCGACATCGCTGTGCGGAACAAGACGGCGTCCATTTCCTCACGCGCGTTTTTCAAGCCGTTTTCGATAATGTCTACTGTCACGCTTTCGACGTCGACGGTAGCAAGTGGCGTGTTATTTGTTTCAATAATTCTAGCTGGCATAGTCACACTCCCCTTTACGCTTGAATGGGTTCAATGAGTAAATTACCTACAAGATCTGTCCGAGCTTGAAAGCCCGGCAAAATCAAAGTTGTCGAGTCCATCTCGGTAACAATGGCAGGCCCGGGAACCGTTAAGCCAGAGTGCAACCTATAGCGCTGGTAAATCGTGGCATCATACCAGCCGCCCTCAAAGTAAATACGAGTCTCATGAATCGCACAGTCTTGCAGGGTCGCTGAGGTATCTTCTTGTCGCTTGATTTCAAGGTTCTGTGCCTGAGACGCAACGACCGCGCGAATCATTACAATCTCGTGGCCATCGCCCAACTTAAAGGTGAACAACTTCTCGTGCTCGTCATCGAACACGTCGGTGATGACGCTCAAGCCTTTCTCAACCAAACTATCGTTGTCAAAATCAACGCTAATTTGGAACGCTTGACCGGCATAGCGCACATCTGCCTGGTAGGTAACAACCAACTGATCTTCCGCTATACCGTCCGCCAAAAGCGCTTGTGCAGCGCGATCTTTGAGTACGGCCAAATCGGCGGCCAGCTGGTCTTTTGAAATGTCGCTGGCCAATGCACCATAACTTCTCGCCGCTTCGTCTTGCAGCTGAGTGGTCGCATCGCCGTAAGCGCATAAGACGCCAGGACCGGGCGGCACAATGACAGGGAACGAGTTAACCAAACGTCCCAGCGCGTTGGCGTGCAATGGACCGGCGCCACCAAAACCGACTAGGCTAAAGTCTCGCGGATCATAGCCTTGTTCCACAGATACCAAGCGCAGTGCGCCAAACATCGCTTCATTGGCGATACGAATAATGCCTTCAGCTGCCTCCATGACATCAATACCTAAGGCATCCGCCACTTTTTGCACTGCAGCCACAGCCGCGTCTCGGTTAATGGCCATGGCGCCGCCAAGTTGTGCATCACTGGGCAAATAACCCAAAACCACGTTCGCATCACATACGGTGGGCAACTCTCCGCCTTTCATGTACGCCGCAGGACCCGGGACCGCGCCCGCCGACTCAGGGCCCACACGCAGAGCTTTGGTTAACTCGGCGACAAAGGCGATTGAGCCACCGCCTGCACCGATTGTTCTCACGTCGACCGAGGGCGCACGCACGCGCACATCGCCAACAATCGTCTCGCGGCGAATATTGGTTTTTGCATCCTGAATCAGGGCGACGTCGGTAGATGTTCCCCCCATATCAAAGGTCAGTAGGTTCTTATAGCCTGCTTGTTCGCAGAAGAACAAGGCGCCCGCCACACCACCCGCAGGACCTGACATCAGTATATTCACCGGTGAATCGGCAGTAGCTCTTGAGGACGCCAAACCACCGTCAGACCGCAAGATGGATAACTGTGTGTCACCGCCCAAACGCTCTTCTAGAGACGTTTGCAGGTTATTCAAGTAACGCGACACTTCGGGGCGTACATAGGAGTTCACCACTGTGGTTTCAGTGCGCTCGTATTCCTGCATTTCGGGCACGACATCCGATGAAATCGAGATAGGAATATCGGTGAAAAACTCGGCCGCGATTTCAGCAGCGCGCCGCTCATGCTCGCTGTTTACATAGGCATTAATAAAGCAAATCGTCAACGCCTCGACCTCATTCTTCGCCGCCAACGTAGCAAGCTGTGCTCGCAAGGCGTGCTCATCGAGCGGTGTTGACACCGACCCATCTGCATCAATTCGCTCAACTGCACCAATAGTTAACTCAAGCGGCGCAAGCAAAGGCTTTTTAACGAAGCTTACCCAGCCGCCTAAACCGCCCGGGCAGAAGCTGCGAGCAACCTGCAAGGTATGCTCATAACCAGAGGTAGTAACCAGACCTACCTTTGCGCCTTTACCGGTTAGCACCGCATTGGTCGCCACCGTAGTGCCATGCATTACGAACTTAATGTCTGCAGGGTTAATGCCAGATTCGTCACAAATTTTGGCGACGCCATTTAACACCCCAATCGAAGAGTCCTCGGGGGTCGAAGGCACCTTTGCGGTGAACGTTTGCCCTGTCTCCTCATTCATGAGCAGAAAATCGGTGAATGTGCCCCCGACGTCTACACCTAAGCGATAGGTCATGCCTAGTCTCCTTTATTGTCCGACTACTTTGTCTAAATGATTACTCAACCAATAATGCGCACGTCCGCCTTTGGCCGTGCCCGTTAACGCTTTGACCAAATCTACGGCCGCCATCAATGCAGAAAAATCGATACCCGTACTAAAACCCGCCTGCTGGCATAACATAGCCACATCTTCTGTTGCGACGTTGCCTGAGGCTCCGGGTGCAAAGGGACACCCCCCTAACCCGCCGATGGATGTATCAAAATGTCTTACGCCAGACTGCAGGGCCGCATAAGTGTTGGCGAGCCCCATGGCACGCGTATCGTGAAAGTGACACGCGACGCGATCGGCGCTGATACCCAGCAACAAATCGCGAAGCAATGCTTCTACTGCGAAAGGGTTTGCGGCCCCAATCGTATCGGCAATCACAATGCGTTGGGCGCCCCAATCTGCGAGCCGTTTTGATAGGCTAATGACCTGCTCTGGGTCGACCGCACCCTCAAATGGGCACTCGAAGGCCACCGCCACATACGCGTTGACTTTAACGCCGTCGGCCACCGCCGATTCAATAATTCCCTGCGATGCCGCCATAATCCCTGCGGTGGTCATATTGATATTTTTTCGATTCATCGTGTCAGTAGCCGAGACCACTACGTTGACTTCTTTGCACCCCGACGCGAGCGCGAGTTCGTAGCCCTTTCGATTTGGCACTAAGGCATTTAACGCAACTCCCGTGTTTTTTGCCAAAGCGTGGCGCAAAACCTGATCGGTACCGGCCATCTGCGGTACCGCCTTGGGCGAGACAAAACTGCCAATCTCAACACTTGAGACACCGGTCGTTGCAAGTTGATCAAACAAACGGCAGCGCTCTTCAACGCTCAGGTGCTTCGACTGCGCCTGAAGTCCATCTCGCAGACCCACCTCATTAATGTGGACTTGAGGGATCATCGAATGGCTCCCGCGACCCTTAAGGTCTGTATGCGTTCTTCGTCGTATCCAATCTTCTGAAGCACGGCATCCGTATCGGCACCCAAGGCAGGAGCCGGCGCATAATCGTCTGTGTGCCGAGATAACTTGATGGGGTTACCCGGCCCTTTAACCGACTGGCCCTGATCGTTGTAGAGATCGACCACCATACTGCGATGCAGTACCTGCTCGTCGCTAAGTGCTTGCTCAAAATTGTTAACCCGTGCACAGGGGATGCGCTGCGCTTCGAACAACTTAAGCCAGTGCTCGGTAGGGTGCTTGACTAGAATTTCATTCAAGCGCGCTTCGATAAACTGCTTGTCTGCTAGACGCCCCGGTTGGCCTTTGTATTTTTCGTTGCGAAACTCGGGCACGTCCAGAACGTCAACTAATGCATCCCAAAACTTATCGAAAATGACCGCGATAATAATGTGTCCATTCGCTGTCTTGAAACTGTTGTACGGAACGTGCACAAAATGACTGTTGCCAATAGGCTCGGGATTTTTACCGGACATGAAGTGCATTGTTGCCATGTAGTTCAACAGCGAGATTTGGGCGTCTAACATCGAAATATCGACATGCTGCCCCACGCCTTTTTGATCGCGCTCACGCAAAGCGGCTAGCACACCCATGACAGCGAACATTCCACCGCCCAAGTCACCGATCGGGATCCCTGCGCGCATCGGCGTGTCTTTATCCAAGCCCGTAATGGACATACCGCCACCGAGCGCCTGCACAACCTGATCAAAGGCAGTGCGGCGATACTGTGGTCCATCGCTGCCAAATCCAGAGATCGAACAGGTAATAATATTGGGATTGATCTTGGATAACTGGGCGTAATCGATCTTCAGCTTTGTGGTGACATCCGCGGCAAAATTGTCCAGAACAACGTCGGCCTTACGAACCATATCGTAAAAGACTTCAAGGCCTTGACTAGACTTTAAATCGATAGCCACACTCTTTTTGTTTCGATTCAAAGTAATGAAGTATGCACCTTGATCGCCGAGCGAATACTCTGGATCTGACTGCAGCAACTTGCGAGTTCCCTCTCCGGCTAGAGGCTCCACTTTGATCGTCTCGGCGCCAAGGTCGGCCAAGATCATACCCGCGTAGGGGCCCGATAACATGTGGGTCAAATCAATAATTGTTACGCCTTCTAAAGCGGTCGCCATAACTCCCTCGTCATTAACAAAACTTGAGCGCGCAAAACGCTCGCTATCCGTTTTGTTGGCAGATTCTGTGCCAATCTTTGCGAAGGTCGGCAAAATAATAAAAAGTCATTAAAAATCATTCTGTTGCCGAGGGTCTCACATCTGCTGCGAAGCGGCCGGCTAAAAACGGAGAGTGACCGACTGAGCTTTTTTGTTTCAATTTGAAACTTTACACGCATAAATTTCAATTTGAAACGAATTCACTAACAAATGAGAGCAAGGCTCGACGATCGGTCGGTCGCTCTTGAGACTTCTTATTCAAGTAATATCGCCGCGCCTGACGGTCGAGAAACAAGCACCCGCTCACACCTTCAAGATCATCATCGGCCGCCATCCAAGCAATGGTGTCTGCCCCCTCTTCTGGCGATCGCAAAATCCACTGCGTTATGCGACGAAACGTGGGTAAGGCCGACTGTACTCCTGGTGTATCCGCCCAGCCGGGGTGCATGGTATTGATAAACACCCCGTGCTTGGCCCACTCCTCATGCCACTCTTGTGTCACAATCGACAGCGCTCGTTTTGCCTGCGCGTAAACAGCGGGGCCATCGTAGCGATGCGCAAATCCCGATCGCAGCCATGACATCGATAATCGTTGGGTATACATACCACCCGATACAACATTCACAACCCGAGCTGATCCAGCTGCTTGCAGTAGCGGTTTGAGCCCCTGCATCAATATCACTGGGCTCAATAGCAACAAGGATGTGCTCTGCTCGATACCCTCTGCAGTTTCGGCGCGAGAGTTAAACAGTGCACCCGCATTATTGATCAACACGTCAACAGGCCTGTTTTGTGCGACAAGTGCATCAATCACACGTCGAGTATCGGCTAACAACGCCAAATCGGCGATGAGCACCTGACAACTGCTGGCCCCTAGACTCTCGCATTCTTGCTGAAGCGCCTGCCCTCTCGCGGGATCTCGGACTACCAATGTCAAGTTGGCACCGGCAACGGCGAGGCTTTTTGCGGCCGACAAGCCAAGCCCCGACGTCGCACCCGTGAGTACAATGTGTTTATCGATAGACCATGACTGCCGAGTGAATCGCTTTTTCGCTTTTCTATACCCAGGACCTGTGAAATCCCAGATTTCACCGATCAAAGATTGTCGAAGTGGCTTAGTAAAATTACTCATCTCTGTTTGCTTCCCTGAAGGACGTATTTAGCGCATCTATTCAATAACTACGCTATCAGGAGCCGTTCAGGCCACTAACTTGTCAAAAGCGCATTCAAATGCTCAGTAAAATCTTCGGCGGTTTGATTAAAGCGGACCGTAGCAATACTGTCGGCACGCGTTGGCCCCGGATTTACAATCGCTAAAGCACCGCCGTTTTCGACCGCGAGTCGACACAAGCGATACCCCGAATAAACCTTGAGCGAGCTTCCCAACACCACCAAAACACCCGCTTCCCGCGCCAGTTCTTGAGTACGGTCAGAGATCAGTTTTGGGATATTGCCGCCGAAAAACACCACATCGGGCATCATAACCCCGCCACAATGCGGGCACGGTGGTACGGTTACTGTATGGATGATTTCATCGGGCAGGTCGGCGTCACCATCGGGTAATTGATCGGCCCGTAAATTGTTGAGCTGAGGATTGGCTCGCGCTAGCTCAAGCTGCCAGTGGTCTCGATGCATGGGCGCGGAACACTGCAAACAGAGCACTCGATCGAGGCGGCCGTGAATATCAATAGCGCGGTCAAATCCAGCTTTTTGATGCAATCGATCGACGTTTTGGGTGATGAGCTCAGGCAAGAATTCGTGCTGATGCCAAAGCGCTAAGCGCCTGTGCGTTTGGGTGGGCTGTGCGCGCGAGGTGAGCGGCCAACCGACAAATGAGCGAGCCCAGTATCGTTGCCGCATACTCAACGATTGCCGGAACTGTGTATCAGTAATCGGCGTAGTGCGGGCCCACTCACCGTCCTGAGTACGGTATGTGGGTATGCCTGCGCCGACGCTAATGCCGGCACCCGTCAAGAACAGGGCCCGCTGTTGGCGCATGTGTTCAGCAATTTCAATGAGAGTCATGATCGCTTATACGAGTGAAAGGTAAAACTCGATGATAAGTCCAAGCAACACTGGCTCACGTAACAATCGCGGGAGGAAAACACATGCACATTCTACTTACTGGCGGTACTGGCTTTATCGGGCAAGCCTTGGTGCCCCACCTACAAGCCATGGGGCACACGCTGACGGTCTTCAGTCGGCAGCGCCATTCAGATACTTCCGCGGTTAAGTTCATTAAATACCTCGATGACCTGGCCCAGGTGGAGACCATCGATACAGTGATTAATCTCGCCGGAGAATCGCTCGCGGGTGGACGCTGGACAAAACGCTACAAGCAAAAATTGAGGGGCAGCCGCATTGATCTAACCCAAGATCTCGTTCACACCTTGCAGCGATCGGGCCACCGACCGAAGCTCTTTATCAGTGGTAGCGCTATCGGCTGGTACGGTGATTGTGGCGAGCAAAAAGTTGATGAAAGCCACACAGCGGGGTCCGGTTTTGGCGCAGAGTTGTGCAAAGACTGGGAGGCCGCAGCACTGGCCGCGAAGGAAGCATTAGGCTCTACTGTAACCACCATACGTATAGGCGTGGTGCTGGACAAAAACGGCGGTGCCTTCCCGCAAATATTTATGCCGTTCCGTTTTGGCCTTGCGAATTGGCCAGGATCCGGTGACCAATATCTCAGCTGGATACACCGTTCGGATCTCGTTGCGGCGATTACTTTTTTACTGCAGCATCCGCTGGAGGGTGCCGTGAACCTAACTGCGCCCGAACCTGCAACCTATAAAATGTTGGCGCGAGAAATATCAAAACTCCGAAAAACCTGGGTAACAATGCCAGCTCCAGCTTTCGCTATGCGATTAGCGCTGGGCGAAATGGCCGACGAACTGCTCCTCAGCGGCCAACGTGTGCTCCCGACTAAGCTCGTGGCAAATGGTTTTGCGTTTCAATACCCAACGATCGATAAAACCTTGCAGTCCATACTGACCCCATAGTCTTAGTCTTAGTCTT